>CAYQPP010000008.1:0-29235 GCA_964419235.1 uncultured Bacteroidales bacterium | reverse complement strand
ACTATCAATAAATTTTTCCCTTTTATTAAATTGCATACTCTCCGAATAACATTTATTATTAATACTAACAATAATAAATACTATCAATATCTTTATCATATTATCAATTTTTATTGTTTTTAATAATTCCTTAAATCCGCAAATAAATAATTAATATACTAAAATAGAGTATTTCGTTAAGTTTAGTATATTTTTTGATGATAATTTCAGGTAAAAACATAAAAAACACAACATCATTTTCTTATACGTGTAATTTTATTTTGGTTAGAATTTTTGTAAAAGCAAAATGTAAACCTGTCTTGATATTTCCATTATACTGAATATCAGGGATGTATGAAGCGTGAAATGACATAGGTATCCATGTTTTTTTTATTCCGGCCTTGTTTCACATTAAATTAATTGATAATATGGTCGTTTTGTAAATAATTTTAGTATCCATTCTCGCCCTTGGTATATCCATCTTCCGGCAACTGTGATAAAACGAAAAACAAATCGCTTAATCCTAGTTGTGGGGTAATATTATCAAATACTTTTGAAACCAGTGTTATGAAATAATTGTAAAAATTCTTAATCATTGTTGTGATAATTATGAAGCTACAATTTTCATTTAAATATGAGAATGGCAGATGCTTCCATCCAAAATCATTATTCATCTCATTAAATATCTTTTCACTTGTACCTCTTGCATTGTAATATTCTATAACGAACTATTGTTATAATAAATATTCAATTGTCACATTGCTCAGGCCTAACGGTTATAAATGCAGGTATAAAAATCTAACTTTTTCAGCAACCCTACATAGGGTCAACATCAACAACAATTTGTGTTGTTTTAAACTCTTTTTGTGTATTTATTGTTGTAATTGTTTCCTGTATCTTTTGTTTAACTTGGGTAATTTGCTGCCCTTTGTTTAGTTTTATCAGTATGTTTTTTATATAGTAATTTTGAATACGCATAACAGCCGGCGTTGTAGGGCCGAGAATTTTGCATTGCCCTATTTTTTTTAGCTCATCGGCCAATTTATAGCTTACCTTGTTTAAAACGTTTTTGTCGCGGTGCTTCAGCGTAAGCTTTATCAACCTGCTAAACGGGGGGTAAAAAAACTGCTTACGCTCTTTAAGCTGATACTCATACATTTGTTGGTAATTGTTATTAACCACCTGATTTATTATTACGTTCTCGATATCGTAAGTTTGAATAATTACTTTGCCCTGCTTTTTTTTCCGTCCGGCTCGCCCACTTACTTGAGCCATAAGTTGATAGCTGCGCTCGTATGCCCTAAAATCGGGGAAGCGCAGCATGTTGTCGGCGCTTAAAATGCCAACAATGCTCACATGGTCAAAATCGAGGCCTTTTGATACCATTTGCGTGCCAATAAGTATATCAATGTTTTGTTGCTGAAAGTCGTTAATAATTATTTCGTGTCCGTGCTTGCCGCGCGTTGAGTCAAAATCTAACCTGCCAACTTTGGCATCGGGAAACATAAGTGCAATTTCATCCTCAATTTTTTCCGTCCCAAAGCCTTTGGTTTCCATATGCGGATGGTTGCAATGGTTGCACCTGTAAACGCCTGAAATGCTAAAGCCGCAATAGTGGCAAACCAATTTGTTTATGCCTTTGTGGTAGGTAAGGCTTACATCGCACCATTTGCATTTTGGCACCCACCCGCAGCTGCCGCACTCTAAATAGGGGCTAAATCCGCGGCGGTTTTGAAAAAGTATTACCTGCTCGCCGTTTTTTAATGCCTCTTCAATATTGTCAACCATCATTGGCGTAAAATGCGATTGCATCTGCTTTTTTTTATGTGCTTTTTGCAAATCGGCAAGCATAATTTTTGGCATTTTAATATTTTTATGGCGCTGCATAAGTTCAACCAAGGCGTACCTGCCGGTTTTTGCATTATAGTAACTCTCAAGCGAAGGCGTGGCGGTACCGAGCACCACTTTTGCCTTATGTATTTTGCTTAGCACAACCGATAAATCGCGGGCGTTGTAACGCGGCGACGGGTCAAACTGCTTGTAGCTGTTTTCGTGCTCTTCGTCAACAATTATAAGCCCTAAATTTTCAAAAGGCAAAAACACCGACGAGCGCGCCCCAAGTATCACTTTGTACGAATTTTTATCGTTGCGCATAATATTGTTCCATAGTTCAACCCTTTCGGCATTGGAAAATTTTGAGTGGTAAACACCCACTTTATTGCCAAACACTACTTTTAACCGCTGTATAATTTGCGAGGTTAGTGCAATTTCGGGCAAGAGGTAAAGCACTTGCCTGTTTTGCTGTAGAATTTCTTCAATTAAATGGATGTATATTTCTGTTTTGCCGCTCGATGTTACCCCGTGCAATAAAACCACATCGGTTTTTTTAAATTGTTGGTTAACTTGTTTCAGGGCAATCTTTTGCTCATTGCTTAGCTCTTTTTTTTGTTGGGTTTTGTTGTCTTCGTTAATAAGGCGCGATATTTCAATCTCGCTCTCTTTTAAAATATTTTTTACACAAAGTCCTTTTACTATTGCCCCGCTCGCGCCCGATATTTCAATAAGCTTTTGTTTTGATATGCGTTTGCCTTTAACGGCTTTTTTAGCATCAACAAAATCAATAAATTTTTTAAAAAGTTGCTGCTGTTTGGGTGCATTTTTCAGAATTTCAATTGTTTTGTCAATTTTTTCTTGGGAGTCAACTCTTTTTGCCAACGTTATATACTTTGACAGTTTTGGTTTATACCTGTTTTTTACATCCTCTTGAATAATTATGGCATTTTTTGCCAGCAGCTCTTTAATAAGCGGCATGGGGTTTTTAACATCGGCAATTTTAATTATTTCGCTTATAGTTAATAGTTGTTGATTGGCAAGGGCATTAATTATTAGCTGTTGCTTGCCAGAAAGTTTATTGTTGCCAATAGGGTTTTCGGCAGGTAAAATTTTTGTTTCGCTCTCTAACCGCAAACCTGAGGGCAGGGCGGCTTTATAAAAATCGCCAATACTGCACATATAGTAGTCGGCACCCCATTCCCACAGCCGTATCTGAAATTTGTTTACAGCGGGTTTTTCATCTAAAATGTCTAATATTGGCTTTGTTTCATAGTTAACCGGTTTTTTGTTGTGAATGTTAAACACGAGGGCGGTATATAGTTTTTTACTGCCAAACTGCACCAAAACCCGCTTGCCAACCTCTAATTTTGTGAGAAATTGCTCAGGCACTTCATATGTAAAAAAGCCCCTTACGGGAAGGGGCAAAATAACATCAATATATGTTGAGGGTTGTAACAATTTTTTAATCTTAATTTATCACAGAGGTTTAAATCCCACGCTTGCGGTTTTTACCCGGCTGCCAAAGTTGTACGGCAAGACAGGTTTGCTGTGAAACACAGTATTTTATACAAAATGATACCTCGGCTGCTTGTAGTGAGGTTGTTTTTTGCTTAAAAAGCAAAAATTATTGAGTTTACAAATCCTCATCTTCCAATAAACGGCTTCCGCCTTTTTTCAAATCTTTTGCCTTGTCAAAATCATCAACAAACGATTTTGCTTTGTTGCGCCTCGGTATCAATCCCTCTCTCTGTTTAGCAAATTTGGCTTTATATTTATTTTTAGATGCTGTGGCTATTTGGCTTTCCAACTCTTTAATTGCCATGTCGTAATACTCATAAGCCGCGCGATAATTTGGTGGTTTGCGCATGTTCATCTCAATATTGGCAATACTAACCATGCTTGGTACGTGGTTAACGCTGCGTATTACCTCTTTATAAGCAGCAACAGCCTCATTTAACTTCTTTTTTGATTTAAGATGTTCGGCGCCTTTGTAAACTTTTGCCACATCTTTGGGTAAATCTTGCGCAAAAATAAATGTTGCACATGTAATACCGATTAACAGAATAAAAATCTTTTTCATTAGATTATAGTTTTAATTTAAACTTTAAAATTACATAAATCAAATAACACTTCAAATAATAATATTGATGTATATTTATTAAAATGTGTTGCGTGGGGTTTGGGTAAAAGTTTTTTTTTAAATTTTGTATTGCATAAGGTATTTAATATCTTTAAAAACCAATGAATAAAAAGATAATGGACAAACAGTCCGAAGAGCCTTTGCGGCAAATAAAAATATCGAGAGTAATACTGCCAACGCTACTGGGTATTGGGGTTGTTGTTTGGCTGTTAATAAAAAATTTTGATGCAAAAGCTTTTGACGCTGTGATTTTTACATGGAATTCGGCATTTTGGCTTTTTATTGCCGCCCTGTTTATGTTTACCCGCGATTTTGGTTATGTAATCAGAATAAAAATACTTACGGGGAATGAACTTACGTGGGTTCAGGCAATTCGTATAATTTTGCTTTGGGAGTTTACTTCGGCTATTACGCCGTCGGCAATTGGGGGTACAAGCGTGGCCATTTTGTATGTAAACAAAGAGGGGATAAATGTGGGGCGTAGCTCGGCTGTGGTTATGGCAACATCGTTTCTCGACGAACTCTATTTTATTATTATGTTTCCGCTGCTTTTGCTAATAATAAATAGCGCCGATCTGTTTTCGATAGGTGGAGGGTTTACTACTACCAACCCATTTTTAATAGCGGCAGTTGTTGGCTATGGATTAAAATTTGTTTGGGTTTTGGTTATCGGTTATGGGCTGTTCATAAACCCGCGGGGTTTAAAATGGCTTATACTTTTAATTTTTAGGCTGCCTGTTTTGCGCCGTTGGCGGCATGGGGCACATGAGGCTGGGAATGATATTATAAAAAGCTCGAAGGAGCTAAAGAAACAACCGTTTTTGTTTTGGTTAAAGTCGTTTGGGGCAACATTTCTCTCATGGACATCGCGCTACTGGGTTGTAAACGCTCTGTTTTTAGCATTTTTTACGGTTGGCGACCATTTTTTGCTTTTTGCAAGGCAGCTTGTAATGTGGATTATGATGCTGGTTAGTCCTACGCCGGGCGGTAGTGGTTTTACCGAATATGTTTTTGCCGAGTATCTTGGCGATTTTCTTCCGTTTGCAAGCGTGGCAATATTAATGGCCCTGCTTTGGCGACTTTTTACCTATTACCCTTACCTTTTTATAGGTGTATTCCTTTTTCCGCGGTGGATAAAAATGAAATTCGGAAAAAAGAAATAATAAACCTAATTAGTATTTCGTTAAAAATATAGTTTTATTCATCAAAAACACAATTGCTTATTACTCTATACAAGTCGTAAAGGCTAAATAATTACTATATTTGCATACTTTTTTTAAACAGTATCTTCCGAAAACAATCGGGATAATATATGGAACAGTTGCAGAATACAAATAATTTACTTTCAAACATTAATAATCCTGATGATTTAAAAAAGTTGTCAGCGCTTGAATTGGTGCAGGTTAGCAATGAATTACGCCAATATATTATTGATGTGGTATGTGAGCATCCGGGGCATTTTGGTGCCAGCTTGGGGGTTGTGGAATTAACCGTAGCCCTGCATTATATATTCAACACACCCTACGACCAAATTGTATGGGATGTTGGGCATCAGGCATATGGGCACAAAATACTTACAGGCAGACGTGATTTATTTCATACAAACAGAAAATTAAAAGGCATAAGTGGATTCCCCAATAGGTTTGAAAGTATTTACGATGCTTTTGGCGTTGGGCATTCATCAACATCAATATCGGCGGCATTAGGGCTTGCCGTTGCATCGGCATACAAAAACGAGAAGGAGCGCCAAGTAGTTGCCGTAATTGGCGATGGCGCCTTAACCAGCGGGCTTGCTTTTGAAGGGTTAAATAATGCAGGGGTTCAAAAATCGAACTTGTTGGTAATATTTAACGACAATAACATGGCAATTGACCCGAATGTGGGTGCGTTTAAAGAGTATTTGGTTGATATTGCAACATCAAAAACATACAATAGGCTAAAGGATGATGTGTGGAACGTTTTGGGCAAGCTAAACAGGTTTGGTCCAAACACTCAGGCTTTGATACAAAAAATTGATAATGGAATAAAATCAATTTTAATGAAGCAGGGCAACCTGTTTGAGGCCATGAATTTTAGGTATTTCGGTCCGGTTGACGGGCACGATGTTGTTTATCTCACAAAAGTGCTTGAAGATTTAAAAACAATACAGGGTCCGAAAATACTGCATATTAAAACTATTAAGGGTAAGGGCTTTAAGCAAGCCGAATTGAACCAAACAACATGGCATGCCCCGGGTCCGTTCGATAAAAATACGGGCGAGCTAATTACGGGGAGTAGCGATAAGCCTGTGCCACCAAAATATCAAGATGTTTTTGGGCACACAATATTGGAGCTGGCCAAACAGAATGAAAAAATTGTTGGCATAACGCCTGCCATGCCAACGGGTTGTAGCTTAAATATAATGATGGAGGCAATGCCCGAGCGTACATTCGATGTTGGCATTGCCGAGCAACATGCTGTTACTTTTTCGGCAGGAATGGCAGCACAAGGCCTTGTGCCGTTTTGCAATATATATTCGAGTTTTATGCAGCGTGCCTACGATCAGGCAATACATGATGTTGCCCTGCAAAAACTGCCCGTTATATTTTGCCTTGACCGTGGCGGGGTTGTTGGTGCCGACGGACCAACGCACCACGGGGCTTACGATTTGGCATATATGCGCTGCATACCCAATATGGTTGTTGCCGCACCTATGGACGAAATAGAGTTGCGGAATATGATGTTTACTGCGCAGTTAAATAATAAAGGGCCTTTTTCAATACGCTATCCGCGGGGTAGGGGGGTAAATAATAATTGGGAAAAACCTTTTGAGGAGATTAAAATTGGAGAGTCGAGAATAATTAGAGAAGGCAAAGATATTGCCATATTAACTATCGGCAATACAGGTAATTTTGTTAATAAGATACAAAGCAGGCTTATTGACAAAAATATTGATTATGCACATTACGATATGCGTTTTGTTAAACCTTTAGATGCCGATAGGCTGCATAAGGTGTTTAAGCAGTTTGCAAAAATAGTAACCGTTGAAGATGGAGCAATAGCCGGTGGCTTTGGTAGTGCGGTTTTGGAGTTTATGTCGGAGAATGGCTATAACTCGCAGATAAAACGTTTGGGGATACCCGATGATTTTATTGAGCAGGGCACCCCCGAACAACTACATGCAATTTGTGGATATGATGCAAATAGTATATTTAATACCGTTATAGCAATGGTTGAGCCAAAAAAAAGGATTATAAAAACAAGGCCTGCTAAAGAGTTGCTTGATGAACTGTAAGTTTTAGCATCGATAATTAAAACGGAAAAATTATTTGTTTACGCATCATAAACATCTCTTAATCAATAATTCATACTATGCTTTAGCTTGGTGTATTGAGAATTTGGGGTGTTTTGTAATTGTTTTATACACCCAAATAAATTTGGGTGCTAATCTAATGTACAATTTGTTAATGCATCACGATATTTGACTAAAACCTAAATTGAGCGATTCCGAACTTTAAATATCACCAATCATGCAGCACAAAAAGAAAGTTCAAAAATTCTCTATCACCAACAAGGTGGATTCAAATTTTATGAATTCCTTTTTGTACCACAGCATTGGCAATCTTTTTTATTCCAAATCACTCAATTCAGGTAAAACATAATTCATACTATAATTTATGAATTTTAGGATTATACAAAACACATTTGTTTTATGTTAATTTATGCAAGCCCTAATTATTGAAAAACCAATTTGCCTCCCTTTGTCGATTTATCAGTTTTTAATAAATAAAAGTATATTCCTTGAGCAACTGAGGGTTCCCAAATTACATTATAATTGCCGCTTTTTTGTTTTGCATTTACCAAGTTGGCAACTTGTTTGCCCGAAATATCATATATCGATAAATTAACATTAGTGTTGTTATTAATATGATAGCCAATAATTGTTTGGTTGTTAAATGGGTTGGGGTAGCAAACCAATTTATTTATTTCGTTTGTATTTATTGACACTGCCTGTATGGTGCTAAAGCTAATTTTTTTTGTTGTTGAAATACTGTTATCGTCGGTTACAATAAAATTAATATCCCACGTGTTTACTTCGTTGGGGCAAATTCCTTGAAAAATGCCGTTGTTTGAAATTGATAATCCTGCAGGAAATGGTTGCGGAATCATTTTTAGATTATTGTTGCTTGGGTTTGACACACCCGAAATATTAGGTATAAAACAACTCCCGTTTCCGTTTGATATGCCCGAAGCCCAATTTAAACCTTGCGATATATTATTGCCATAATAAAATTTAATTTCGCCGTTGCTATATAAGGTAACAGCAACATCAACATTAATAGCTTGGTCTTCAAATAGCGATGTTTTCCATCTAAAAGTAGCATGTGTTGTGTCGCCTTGATAAAAAATGCCATCATTATCGTCGGGGTAAATCATTAAATCAGAGGCAAATACTGCAATTGTTTTATTTGTTGTAATGGCATCTTCTGTTCTTATAAAACTAAATCCGGACTCAAACATTATTGAACCGTCGGTTGTAACAAATAGTTTATTGTATGTTTTCCCATAAAAAGGGAAGTCAAAACTTATTGTTTTTTCTGTATAACCGTCGTCGTTATCCGATGGCGTTAGTTGCTCTGTATCTATTTCAGGATAAGTTTCAGTAAGGGCGTTTTCGGTATATTTTTGTAATATAGTCCAATTGTAAGGCGCAGTTCCGCCTGAAACATTTAATTGGTATGAGAATGTTTTTTCTGTTTCGCCGTTAGGTATTGATGCGGTTGTAATTTCAGGTTTTTCAAAATTTACCGCAGCAACTACCGACATTAAGGTTTCGGTATTATCGTTAATTGGTATGTTATGTGCAGAACAGACGTATTCATTGTTTTGGTTGTCTTTTATCGAGAAGTCATAAATTTGCCCGCTTGCTGAAGAATAGATGTCGTTTTCGGTTATTTTTAAAAAGAATTTTGCCTCCTTGCTGCTATTTGTATAGCTCAATAACGAACTCACATCAAATGCGATTTCAATAGGCGTTTCAACGCCATCGCCGCCCATTGGGTAGAGTCCGCCCTGTTTTGAGAAAAGCGGGAAGTTAAGTATATGTTCAGGCTCGGTATCGGATGTGTCTGACGAAATTCCTGCCGATATTTTTATGAGTTTTCTTAATGAATGCGCAATATTAACATTCATAATTAATTGTAGGTTTTGCGATTCTTTAACATGGATACCAAAAACTTTGTTTGAAAAAATACCTCCGTTTTCGGTTGGTTCGGCAAGTAGTTTATACATTACGTAAGCTTTGCCTTGGTTGCCCCAATATGCCCCCCATGAGTTTACCATAATCAGGGCGCCTTTTTCCCAATCTTTCATATCAACTACGCCATCGTTGTTAATATCAATATCATTGGTAATGGCGCCGTCATTGTTAAAATCGTACGTTATATTATCGTCCCAACCGACAAATGTCATTGCATGGTTAACATCGTATCCCCAACTTATAATTTTATTGTCTTCGGTAATGTTATAACCTTCGTTGCTTATGCCTGCGGCAAAATTAACAATACTTCCGTCCGATGCGTTTTCTAAATGGTCAAACATCCAATGTTTTAATATTTCTAATCCTTCGGGAGTGTTTACATTAATGGAAAAAAAGTCTTTAACCCTATTGTTCATCCCCTCTTTATAATTTGAATATCCGCTCATCCAATAGGTTGGGTCAAAATTATGAGTTAATCCGCCGTATGTTTCTATAGTAGGACATCCGTCAGCTTTAATAATTCCCCACCCATCAGTATAAAATGATCCGTTTGCCTCATCGCCATCGTTTAAAAAGTTGTAGGTATAATGTGTTGGAAACTGGTTGGCAGGCACATTGGCGCTTGTTCCCCTCTCTCTATTTATCTCATAAGTAAAATTATATGCAATACCGCTTGCTTGTGCGCAACTGCCTCCTATTTGATCAAAAACCGGACGAAAATACTGTTTTGTACTATTGTCTAATGATTGTGGCAAGTCATTGTTTAACTGTTTTGCTGTTATTTTAATAACAGGAATTTTGTTTATTTCATTTATTGAGGGGACTCTTAACCCGCCAACAATCCATGGTTGCTCGTTTTTGTTTGGGTTTACGTTTTTTATTTGTGCATTTGTTGTTAACACAATTAAAAAAAATGATGCAGTAAGTAGTAGTTTGTTCATAGTTTTTATTTATTAAGATAACAATTATAGTAAAAGTTGCATTTAATAATTAGTTTATTATTCAATATCGTTGTAGTTAAGGAAAATGTATATTTTCATCTCCTTTAATAGGGGTTACCCATTTAAGTCGCATCTTAATTTGCAAAAATGACAAATATTAACCCACTCCGAAAAGTGTCGGCGTGAGTATTTTTACAAAAAAAACAATGTTATTATTTTATACTCAATTAATTAACAAATTCACACCGGCACAAAAACTGCTGTTTTTTAGTTTTTATGACTTTTTGGAGTTTCAAACATTCAACACTCAATATACAATTTTCAATATTAAACTGTATTCATTAGTATTATTTTTAATGAATAATATTTGCTGCAATTATATAACTACTTAATAATTAGGCAATATGGTTAATTCATCATTGTTTTAAATATTTTATTATTGTTTGTTGAATGTTGCTTATTGAATATTTGATCTTGTCTATACCAAATACAAATCATTCAATCAAGACTTTGAGAACAAAATGGGTAACCTAATCCTTTAATTTCTTTTCAAAAGAGGGACTTATTTGCCTTACAAAACAACTCTCATTGTAATATGCTGTTTGTTAAGTTTATATATTTTACCTCATTAACTGCCCGAATAATTCAGGCGGGCTCATATCTGTTTGCCGACAAGGCAGGTGTCAAAATATAATGCATTGTTATTTAAAAAGTGAATAAAATTTTGGATTTTTTAACCTATGTTTTTAGCCTTTAGTTCAGCGTTAAATTTATCAGTCAGTTCTTTCTCTTTTGTTTTATCAACGGCAACCATCATTATTTTTGGTATAAGTCCCTCTTTTTGAATTAACAGATATGACTCAAGCAACCATACATCTTTGTTGTGGTAAGTTAATTTTTGTTTTCGTTTGCCTTTGCCGTTTTTTATCAGGTTTTCCCAAAACTCTTTAAAATTTTGTTGCGATTCATTATCTTGGGCAACATAGGCTTCGTAATATTTACCTTTCATATTTTCAGTAGTGCCGCCATAAATTATACTTAACGATGGGCTAATATCAATAATATGTCCTGTTTTATCTAATTCAACAATCATTGATGAGCCTTTTACTGATTTAATGTACGATTTTTGTTCGTTTTGACGTTTGCTGGCCTCCTCTTGGGTGGCTTGCATCTCTTCAAGATTTTGACGCATCTCCTCCTCATGCTGCGCTAACTCATCGGCTTGATATTGTGATTGTTGCAATAATTTTTCGGTTCGTATGTTTGTTTTAACACTTGAAACTATTGATGCAATATTTTCACAAAGTTTTTCAATAAAATCAATTTGGTATGGTTGTAATTTATTAAACGACAATAGTTCTATAACCCCATATGTGGTTTCATTAATATGCAGGGGTACAATTAAAAGGTTATTGGGGCGTTTGTCGTTGTGCATTCCGGGCGACAGTAATACATAGTGTTCGGGTATATCTTCAAGGTATATTGTTTTGTTTTCGTCGGCTACCCTGCCCAATAACTCTTGTCCTTTTTCAAATGTTTTGTTTATCATTGCCGGTTTGCCATATGCCATTGCAGCTTTTAACTCAAATGTATCATTGTTAATTTCTTCGTCTTCAATTTGTTGATTTATGTATATGGCAACTTGCGAAACCTCTATGTAATCGACTATGTTTTGGGCAATATTCATGGTAAATTTATCCATATTGTCATTATGTTGGCGAATTACCTCGCCAAATTTTGCCAATCCATGCGTTACCCAGTTTCTTTTATTTTCTTCAACTCGCTTTTCTTCTTCAGCTTTTTTGGCAGCAATTAAACTTTTTTGCATTGCTATAAGCGATGAGCCTAAAGCATCTTTTTCGCCCAATAGTTTATAATTGGCATTTAGATCGCCTTTTCCTATTTGTTGTGCAAATTTTGCCGACGAATTTAACCCTTCAACAAGTTTATTCATTGAAAGGGCCATGTCGTTTATTTCGTCATTAAAAATGAATTCTAATTTTTCTGAATTGCTAATGTTCCCATTCGAAATATCTTGTAAGATACGGGTTGTTTTTATTATTGGGTTTGAAATGGAGAAGGCTATTCCTAAAATAACGAGTGAAATTATTATAAAGCCTATTATTCCTATAAATAGTGCAAACCTTACGTTTTTGTTTGCTTCTTGGTAAATTGTGTCGAGGGGTACCGATATGCAAAAAGACCAAGGTGTTTGGGAATTGCCGATTTTTATGGGTTTAAATAAAAAAAAGCTTTTTTCGCCTGTTAGGGGTTCTATTGATATAAATTTTGTTTTACCACCATCTTTTACCAATTGAGTAATATTGTGTTTCTCGTCAATGTTTGAGGCATATTGATTAAATGATTTGCCGAGGTAGGCAGTATCGGGGTGTGATAAAAATTTTCCGCTGTGTGTAATAATATACACTTTCCCGTTGCCTAACAGCCGCAATTTTGAAAATTTTTGTTGTATGTGCCCTATGGAGGCGTTAATGCCTACTACGCCCCAAAATTTATTGTTGTTTATTATTGGCATTACCATGTTTGTTTGTAATACCTTGTTGTTTTTGTTTTTTGAGTATGAGTAGTAAAAAGGTTCAATAATTGTAGGCAAGTGCGTGTCTTTAATATCGGCATAAACTTTACTCATTAAAATCTCGGCCGAGTCCATTTCGGCAAAATTGCTCTGTATTATTGAATCGCCACTACGATAATAAATACATCTAAAGTTGCCAATGTTATTAAAAGAGTCTTTATACTGTTCATCAAAGCTATCAATTGATGAGGGTTCCCATGTTGTCCAGTTTGATAGGTAGTCGGGGTTTTTGTTTATGATATCTGATAGCATTTTTGTAAATAGCTGTCGTCGGTTTTGTTCAGGAAACTTGTCATAATTTGAAAAGGTTTGAGCTAATACCGCGACAGACTCCATATAGCTGTTAAGCTTTTGTTCGGCTTCATTTGAAATTTCGATTATTTTTGCATCGAGTATTTGTTGAGCTACTTTATAACTGTTTAATCGTAATTGAAATGCAATGTAGCTTAGCGCAGAAACATAAACCAAAATGGTAGTTCCTAAAACATACAGAAGCATTTTTCCATTTATACGAAGCTTAAATTTCACAAGAGTGTATTTTTTGTTATTAATTTGTTACCGTAATTTTCAATAATTTTTTTAGCTCATCATAAGCAATTTCCCAAAAGTTAAAAACCTCTTTAATCATGTCAGGAATATCAGCTAAATTTTTTTGTTCTGATAAAAGTTTTTCAAGTTGGCGTAATTGCTCATATATCTGTTTTAACCCCAAATAGCTCATTTTTGTTTTTAAACTGTTAATGCGCGGTTTGAGTTTGTTGTAGTTTCTGTTTTTTGCCAACTGTTCAATTTCAATTATTTGTGTTGGCAGGGTATCATAATATAGTTTTAGGATATTATAAATTTTAGAGGCATCTTTTTTATAAACCATTTTTAAATAGGTAAGGTCAACTACTTTAAGTTCATAGTTGAGGTCAACGGCCATATTTAACGAAGATTTTTTATTTTTGTTATCCTTTGTTTGAGCAACTCCGTCTTGAATTTGCTTAATTTTGCTTTCTGTTTTTTGCTGTTCGGTAATATCAATGCCTACACAAATAATTTTTTGCACAAGTCCATATTTATCTTTAATGGGTATAAATCTTTCAATAAACCAATAGTCGTCTTTACCCGATTTTATATATTCAATTGATTCTTGAACCTGCCCATCGGCTAAATTTTTCCAAAACTCTTTTTGTTTTGCTTGTTCAAGCTCGTTCATAAAAAGGTCGGCTTTGTGCTGTTTGCCAATAATTTTATTTTTTTGTGTTTTATAAATTTTAAGGTAGTTGTCGTTTATATCAATTACTTTACCTTTTATGTCATATTCAATAACCGGCATTATTTGGTTAAATGCTTCAATAAGGCTATCCAATTCTGCTTCGCGTTTTGAGGCTTCTTCTTGCGTAGCTTGCATCTCTTCCATATTCTGACGCATCTCTTCTTCTTGTTGCTCTAACTCTTCGGCTTGTTTTTGTGCCATGTCGAGCAGTTTGGCTGTTCGCACATTGGTTTTTACTGTGGCAACGGTTGAAGCAATTGTTTCGGCAATACGCTCAACAAAATTTATTTGGTGCTTTTGAATTTCATTTATTGATTCTATTTCGAGCAGGCCTATCAGAATTTGGTTGCTGATTAATGGTACAATTAGTATTGAACGTGGTATTGATTTTCCCAACCCGCTGCTAATAATGTCAAAATCTTTCGGTACGTCATTTATAAAAATAGTCTCTTTTTCTAATAAGCATTGTCCGGTTAGGCCATCGTTATGGGTAATAAATTTTTTTTGGTATTTTGTTTTGTCAAAACCAATAAACGAAATAAGTTCAAATTCTTTTTCGTTGGTATCTGTTTTAACATAAATGCCACCCATATGGGCATTAAGGTAGGTGGTTAATGTTTTTATTATATCATAAGTTAAATACTCCAAAGTTCGGTTATCTACCCTTAATATTGTGTTAAAAATATTCATGCCTTGCGATGCCCACTCTAATTGGCGCTCTTCCTCTAATCGCAAATCTTCTTCTTTTCTTGCTGTTTTTAGGCTATTGCGCATTTCAATAATTGCATGTCCCAATACATCTTTATTGCTGAGTTGTTTAAATTCGTAGTCGAAATTGCCGGCGCCAATATTTTCAGCAAATTCGGTAACTTTATTTAATCCTTCGGTTACGGTATTTACCGAATGGGCCATTTCACCCAGTTCGTCATTTGATTTTACAGATAGTTTATCAATATTATGGACATCGCCAACCGCCAGTTTATTTAAAATATTGCGTGTTCTAAAAATGGGGAATACAATGCTTAAAGCAAATATAAAAATCACTAAAGCTAAAATAATTAGTCCTGCAATTATAGCATTTTTAAGCACTTTGTAAATATTTGATACTTGCTGTTTAATTTCGGTTACCGGGGCCGAAATTAATATTGCCCAAGGGGTATTTGTGTTACCTATTGTAAACGATGATAGCGTAAAATATGAGCTGTCGTTGCCAAACTTGTCTTTTAATAAATAGTTGCTGGGAGTACCCGATTGTATATGGTCTAAAATGTTAAACCTCCGCGATAGGAAAGTGTCAACTACTACAATATTTTTTCCTATAACAGATTTGTCAGGATGCGCAATTATATCGCCATTAAACGAAAAAAGCATTATGTCAAATGGCTGTTCTGCATTTATTGAATCAATAAGTTTTTGAAAACGATCGAGTTTCATGTCAATGCCTACCAGCCCCGCAAATTTGTTATTTACATTTAAAGGGACAAGTATGCTCGATTCAAGTATTTCGTCATTTTTTGAATTGGTATATGAAAAATAGTATGGGTCTGTTATTGCCTCTTCAGGAAGCAATTTGTACATAAAATAAATACTTTCATAGTTGTCGTCCTCTAAATCAAGTGAGTCTATCTTGAAATTTATAGCATTATTTCTATCACGATAAAAAGAGCGCGTGACCCTTCCGTGTGGCAAATTCCATGTGTCATCAATAAAGCGCAGTTCCCATGAATCCCAAACCGATGTGTAATTGGGGTTGTTTATGAGCATTTTTTTCAAAACCTCATCAAACAATGCCCGGTATTCGCCTGTTGATAATGCAGAGTTCTCTTCTAAAATTTGTTTGTATGCCCTTACTTTATCAAAATCGTTTTCAAGTGTTACTTCTATTACCGATGCATATTTTTTTGCCTGAGTGTCATTCGACTTCATTATTTCGTCTAAAACAACTTTTTTAAAGTTTTGCTCTATAAAATGTAAAGTAGTAAAAAACACAATAGCTGCGGCACTAATTATGAACAGCAACATTCGAATGCTAAGTCTCAGCCTTATTCTCATCTGTTTATAATTTATTATCAATGATTACATGTAATATCCATGAGTTTGTTACACCCTTGTTTATGAACCCGAATTTGAATGGATATTTCACACAATATTTTTTTATTCAATAGTAATCTTTCTCAAAAGTAATAAACTGATGTTATAAATATGCAGTTTTTTTTTGTAAATGCCTTAAAAATCAAGTTAAAAAACTTAAAAACTTAATAAATTTAATTTACAAATTGATTTATTTGGTAATTATTTGAAAGTTATTTTGATTTTAAGCCGGCAAAACTTCAATAATAGCTTAAAATTTTCTGAACCCTATTATTTCGCGCACCTCTTTAATAGTGGCAATTGCATTTTTCCGAGCTTTGTCTGCACCCATTTCTGCAATTTCGCTTAAATATTTATCGTTTGCTTTTATTTCATTTATTTTTTCGCGAATTGGGGTCGTAAAATTTATAACATCTTCGGCAAGTTGTTTTTTTAAATCGCCGTACCTAATTTCACAATTTGCATATTTTTCTTGAAAATATTTTAGAGTATCGGGTGCTGAAACTTGTTGCATAATTGCAAACAGATTTTTTATTGGTTCCGAAACCTCTTGATTCATTTGTGTAGGGCCGCTATCGGTAACAGCACGCATTATTTTCTTTTTTATGCTTGCAGGTTCTTCAAATAAAAATATTCCGTTTCCTTCTGATTTACCCATCTTTCCTGTTCCGTCTAATCCCGGAATTTTAATTAAGTCATTGCCAAAATTAAAGGGCTTGGGCTCCGGAAAATAGTCAACTTTATATAGATGGTTGAACCTGCGTGCAAATTTACGTGCCATTTCAAGATTTTGTTCTTGGTCTTTGCCAACGGGTACTTTTGCTGCTTTATGTATAATAATGTCGGCAGCCATTAATACGGGGTAAGTAAGTAATCCTGCATTAATATTTTCGGGTTGTGCCCTAATTTTATCTTTAAATGATGTTGTTCGTTCAAGTTCGCCAATATAGGCGTTCATATTTAGCAATAAATATAGTTCGGCAACCTGAGGCACATCGCTCTGAATAAAAAGGGTGCTTTTTTCAGGGTCGAGTCCTGTGGCCAAATATTCAGACAATACTTGTTTAACGCTATCATGCAAATTACCTGGCGTTGGATGCGTGGTTAACGAATGATAATCGGCAATAAAAAAATAACAATTATGTTCATTTTGCATTTTTAAAAAATTTTTTACCGCTCCAAAATAGTTTCCCAAATGCAGGTTTCCCGTAGGTCTTATTCCACTTACAACTGTTTCCATCATACTTTTTTTCAATTATATGTGCAAAGCTAAAAAATTACTTATAATTTTGTTGCTCAAATAATTTTAATATGAAAAAACTGTTACTATTTATTTTGGTTGTTATTACTGTACTTGGTTGCAACGATATTAGGCCAAATTCAGAAGTTGATGATGAGTTAATACGCGATTATCTTACCAAAAACAATATTGACGCAATAAAGCACAAATCGGGGTTGTATTATATAATTGAAAAGGAGGGAAATGGAGAGCACCCGACTATTTATGATAATGTTGAGGTTTTGTGTCTTGGTTATTTTTTAGATGGGGTTGTTTTTCAAAAAGATAATGTTGCGGTAAAAGGCCCATTAAGAGATTTTTATGCGGGTTGGCAATATGGAATCCCTTTGTTTTCAAAAGGAGGAAAAGGAAAACTTTTTCTTCCGCGCAATTTAGGCAAAGGCGACGAGGTGCGTATATTTGATGTTAACCTGCGAAATGTGTGGTAGTAGTCTGAATCTTACACTTGGGGGTTTTGTTAGCCGGTTAAAGTTGTACGGCAAGACATATTATCCGCAGCTTGTTACGAAACATAATATTTTGTATTAAATGCCTTGTCAGTTTACAGCGAGGTTGTTTATTTTTTTACCTTCTTCTTTTAATCTTAGGCACATAATCCCTTCCTGTTAATCCAAAGTCAGTCCTACGGTTTATTTGGTGACATTGTTCTTTTTGCTCTTCGCTGCCTAACCTGTCAATAAATGATGGTGTTAAAACATCGCCTTCGTTTAAAAAGTCGAATTTTTTGGCGGTTGCCTTGTCAATCTCCTTGGGCATGGTTTCACCGTATCCTTTTGATGTTAACCGCTCTTTATCAACCCCATAAGTAATTAAAAAATCAACAACTGATTGTGCACGTTTTGCCGAAAGGTTAAGGTTGGCTTGGTCGCTGCCGCGGTAGTCGGTATGTGAACCAATTTCTATTGTAATATTGGGGTTATCGTTTAATATCTCAACAAGTTCTTCAAGTGCAACCAGCGATTCAGGTCTTAGGTTCCATTTTCCAAAATCATACATAATTCCCGGCAGGTCAATACGTGAATCGTCGGGCGACATAAAAAGGTCAACCCTAAACTCTTTGCTTGTTGTCATGCCTTTTGTTGTCTCTTTTGCTTTTGAGTTAAGAAAACCGCCTCGTCGTGCTACAATCCTAAAATCGGTATTTGGACCTAATTTAAAGGTAAATGTACCATCGTTTTCGGTCTTTTTTGAAAGGTTTGTGCCATCGCTACCTATAAGCGTAACGCCTGCTCCGGCAATAACTTCTTCGGTTTTTTGGTTAAGTACCCTGCCTATTAGTTTAAACTCGATAGGAGGTAATGAAAATTGGTAAATATCATCGCTGCCTTTTCCACCCGGGCGGTTTGATGATAAATAGCCGCGCTCCTTTTCTTTTTCGAATATTATTCCAAAATCATCAGCCGGTGAATTAATAGGGTATTTCATGTTTTCGACACTCCACGAGCCATCGGCATTTTGGTTTGCCGTAAAAATATCTAAACCTCCCATTCCGGGTATGCCGTCAGATGAAAAATAGAGTGTTCCGTCAGAGTGGATATACGGAAATACTTCGTCATTGGGTGTATTAATGTCGGCACCAAGATTTTTAGGTACGCCCCACTCTCCGGTAGCTGAGGTGCGTGTAACTTCCCAAATATCTTTTTTTCCTTGACCACCGCGCATTTCTGCAACAAAAAGTAGGGTTAGTTCATCGGGGCTTATTGCCGCATGGCCAACCGTAATTGTGTCGGCAACTAACGATAGTGCGGTAGCTTTGCCCCACTCTATACCCTGTTTTTTCGATACAAATATTTTGCAAACCATATTTCCGTCTTTATCCTCACGGAAACTTGTAAAATATAGTGTGTTAGCTTTTTCATTTGTTGCAGGAGCTCCTTCGTCAAAGTCTGAGTTTACGCCTTCGCCCAATGGTACCGGCTCACTCCATTTACCTTTTCGGTCAACACGGGTTTTAAATATATCGCTATAATATTCGCCTGTAACACCACTTATTTTGTTGCCGGTAGCACCTTCGCGCGACGATGTAAAAAGTATTTGTTTATAATCGTTTTTTCCATATGCGGGGGCATAGTCAGATTTTTTTGAATTGAAATACTGCATATTTTCAATTTTGTAGCGCGTGGGGTTGTCCATCCATTCAATGGATAGCTCACAAGAGTTAATGCCTTTATCTGCCCTATCATCATCAGTAACCAATTCTTTAAACTTTTTGTACTCCTCTAATGCTTCTTTGTATTTGCCATTAGCCCTTAAAGCGTTTGCATAATATAATATGGCTATTGGGTTTGGGTATCTTTTGCGAATAGCTTTACTGTACCATACCTCGGCATGTTTATTGTCCTGAATCATCCGGTAACATTCGGCCGTCATAAATGTAATTTCGGCTTTTTGCTCTTTGTTTTTTGCTTTGGCATAAGAGTATTTGTATAAATCAATGGCTTCATAATACCTTCCGGTGTTAAAGGCATTGTCGGCTTTTGAGGTTATGCTTTTTTGCGAAAATAGATTAAGCGAAATAAATAGAATTGCCAGTATTGAAAGTATTTTTTTTGTCATAAGTCTGTTCAAATAAAATTCTTTGTTAAGGAATATAATAAATTGTGCTATGCGAAAATAACTAATTTTAATGAATGTGTGAAACATTTACATGAAACTGTTTTGTTTTTAATTCCACACTTGCGGGTTTTATTCCCCACAGCTTGCAGCAAAGCACAATATTTTATACAAAATTGATGTCTCGTATGTTTGCAACAAGGTTATTCATTTAAACTACTAAATACAAAAATTTATTGTAGATAGCTGTTTATTAGTTGCTATTATGTGCTTTTGTTAAATATAATTCAGCTTTAATAGTACTAAATTAAAATGGGTGGTGTGTTATTGAATTGAATATGATGGTTTGTGTTGTTCAATAATGGGGGTTGAAATAACTTTTTTGTCGTTTATTTTTTTAACCCATTTTGAAACCCACTCATATGAGTCCCAAAAAAAATCAATAATACTTAAAAAAAATAGTGCGCTCTTTACTACCATGTAAACAAAAGTATATGCTTTTTTTAAACGTGCAAATTGCATTTGATTAATAGCTTTATTATTTACACAAAAGGGTTATATTTTGTTCATAAGCTATTACACTTTTTTTGTAAATACTTCTATTTAATGATTTTGTTCTTATATTTATCGGCTAAATTAAAATTGTAGAAAATGAAAAAGTTAATCGTCTCTGTTTTTGCAGTACTCCTTATTTTTGGATGTTCGCAACAAAAACAAAATAACAATAGTGATATGTCGAATATAGAAAAAGAGGTAATTGCCGATGTTGTCTCACAATTAGCCTCGGGTTCATGGCAAACTCCCGCGCTTATTGAAAAAGGCGTAGCCCATACCGCATCGCTTTGGAGAGCCGGCGATGGTGATGCTAATGAGTTTAAGAGCTTTTGTTTAGATAATTTTTTTAAGTCGGAGCAGGAGAAAACTTTGGTTTTTTCAAAACTGGAGTACTATTTTGAAACTTTGTTGGGCGATTTTACAAAAATAAGCGTTGGCTTAAACAAAAATTTGGCGTTAGATAACGGGCCATTGCACAACATTGATAAAATGTTTGGCGCATATAGTGTAGGGGCGCATCTTAAAGACGATTTCTATAAAAACAAAATAGCTTTTGTTGTGGCATTGAATTTCCCATACTTCTCGCTTGAAGAGAAAAATGAATTGGGAAAAGATTGGAGCAAACAGGAGTGGGCTTGGGCCAGACTAGGCGATATGTTTTCGGCACGAGTGCCTGCCGAGCTGGGGCAAGCTTATGCAAAAGCCAACACCGATGCCGATATCTATATTTCTGATTATAATATTTATATGGGAAGTTTGCGTAACGGCAAAAACGAAGCTATGTTTCCCGACGATATGGTTTTGTTGACACATTGGAACTTACGCGACGAAATAAAATCAAATTATATCGACACAGAAAATGGCATCGAGAAACAGCTTATGGTATATGAGGTTATGAAGCGGATAATTGACCAAACCATACCAAAAGAGGTTATAAATTCGGGCGAGCTGCAATGGGATCCTTATGAAAACAGGGTTTACAAAAATAATAAAGAGGTTGCTTTTACAGCAGAGGCAGGCAACCGCTACCAACAAATAATAAATAGTTTTAAGGCATTGCAGGCCATGGATGCTTATTATCCTTTGATGGGCACATACATAAAACGCAATTTTTCGGGCGGCATGGAGATATCACAGCCTGAGGTTGAGGAGCTTTTTGATGAGTTTTTATCATCGGCACAGGTAAAGCAGGTTGCCGAGCTTATTAAAAAACGGTTGGAGCGTAATTTGCAGCCTTACGATATTTGGTACGACGGGTTTAAAGCCCGTAGTTCAATTTCGGCCGACTTGCTCAATTCAAAAACAGAGAGCAGATACCCAAACCCAAAAGCTTTTGAAGCCGATATGCCAAATATGCTAACAAAACTGGGATGGGGCAAAGAGCGTGCGGAATTTATAGGCTCAAAAATTTCGGTTGAGGCTGCACGCGGCTCGGGGCATGCGCTTGGTGCCGAAATAAAAGATATGGATTCGTACCTTAGGACACGCATACCTAAAAGCGGCATGAACTACAAAGGGTATAACATTGCCGTACATGAATTTGGGCATAATGTTGAGCAAACCATCTCGTTGCACAGCGTACCTTATTATTCGTTGCATGGCGTGCCAAATACTGCGTTTACCGAGGCTTTGGCTTTTATTTTTCAAAGTCGCGATTTGCAGCTGTTGGGCATAAACGACCCCAATCCTAATAAAGCACATTTGAAAACCCTTGATACTTTTTGGAGTATTTATGAAATAATGGGGGTAAGCATGGTTGATATGAAGGTGTGGAAATGGTTATACGCCCACCCCAACGCCAACGCTACACAGCTTGGCGATGCTACAATAAATATTGCCAAAGAGGTGTGGAATAAATATTATGCCAATGTTTTTGGCACGAAGGATGAACCTATACTTGCTATCTATTCGCATATGATCTCTTATCCGTTGTATCTGTCGGCATACCCATTTGGGTATTTAATCGATTTTCAGATTGAGCAATATATTAAAGATAAAAATTTTGCAACTGAGGTTGAACGTATTTACAGCATTGGGAGGCTTACGCCACAGGCATGGATGTTGGAGGCAACAGGCAGTAAAATATCGAATAAACCAATTTTGGAAGCTACCGAGCTGGCGGTTAAAAGTATTAATGGTAAATTGTAGATAGGGTTGCGGGTTTAGCTTTTTGCATTAGTTTTGTCATTTAGCAAGGCTTGTGCAATTTTTAAATCAACGGGGCGGGTAATTTTAATGTTTTCGGTATTGCCCTCAACCAAATAAATTGAGAAGCCTGCCTTTTCAACTACGCCGGCATCGTCGGTAAAGCTACTGTTATATTTCTGCTTATAGGCTTTAATAAGCAATTCCGACTGAAAAACCTGAGGAGTTTGAACCATAAAAAAATTGTTGCGGTTTACTGCCATGTTTTTATCGTTTTCAACTTTGCGGATAGACTCTGTTGCAGCAATTACAGGTATGGCAGCCCCATTTTTTTCGGCTGCGTAAAAGCAGTTTTTAATTGTTTTTTGCGAAACCAAAGGCCTAACCCCATCATGAATTGCAACCAATGAATTTGGCGAAATGAGTTTTATACCGTTAAGCACCGAGTAAAAGCGCTCGGTACCGCCTTTTGCTAATTTGTGTTTTATGGAAAAATTATATTTATGCAGCAGCTCGCTCCAATAGCCATGCTGATTTTCGGGCAATACTACAATAATATCCATTAAAGGGTCAACTTCAAAAAAGCGGGCAATGGTATGCATCAATATTGGTTGTCCGGCTACCTCAATAAACTGTTTGGGTATATTGTTGCCCATGCGTTTTCCGCTTCCGCCTGCAACTATTATGGTCTGTTTTTGTTTCATATAAGGTTTTGTACCTTCAAAAGTAAATAATTTTGAATATTTTTGTTTAAAACCGCAAATTAATTATATCGAAAAATAAACAATTGGTTATGTTTCAAAAAAATATTATCCCTTTTTTAACCGAGCTCCACAATAATAACAATAGGGAGTGGTTTACGCAAAACAAGCCGTGGTATCAGCAGGCACACTCCGATTTTAAACTGTTTATTGACGATTTGATTCCACACATGGCTCAAACCGAACCAATGTTGAGCGGGTTAATGGCAAAAGATTGTGTATATAGGATATATCGCGATGTGAGGTTTTCAAAAGACAAAACCCCTTATAAAACACACTTTGGGGCAAACATAGTTGTTGGTGGGCGCAAAAGCAATAAAGCAGGTTTTTATGTGCATATTGAGCCTACCGGAACAAGTATTGCCGGAGGTGGTATATACATGCCCCAGCCCGCAGTTTTAAAAGCTTTGCGAACCGAGTTTTATCATGTGCCCGAAGAGCTTATCGAGATTTTGGAAGCTCCCGAATTCAAAAAATATTTTAAAAGCTTATGGGCTGATAATATGCTCAAGTTGGCTCCTAAAGGTTTTCCTAAAGATTTTGAGCATATTGGCTTGCTAAAATATAAAAGTTATGTTGCTGTAGGCGAGCTTTCAAAAAATGATTTAACACACAATAATTTGTTAGTTAAAATTATTGAAATGCACAAAGCTCTTTATCCACTTAACAGGCTGATTAATACTATTATTGATGATGCCAATTTATAAAAAGGATACTGATTTTAGAATTTCTTCTGAAATCAGTATCACTATATTTGGCAATTATGATTTTACTGCCGCCCGCTAAAGCAAGACGGGTATTTGTGGGTAAAAGACGCCTTTTGTTGTTATTTTTTGCGTACGCTTCCGCCCGATGATTTATCAATATCGACCATTTTTGGGCTGCCACTATATTTTATTGTACCGCCCGAGCTGGCCTCGGCTTCTAACTCATCTTCGGCATAAACCGATATGCTGGCACCGCTTGATACGTCGGCGTTTACTTTAACGGCTTTAACTTCGCTGGCATGTATGCTTGAGCCGCTGCTGGCTTGGGTGTCAAAAAATTTGGCTACACCCTTTAGTTTTGCGGCGCCGCCGCTGCTGGCATCGCATGAGGCTTTTGGCGCTTTAAAGGCAATTTTTATTGCTGCGCCGGAGCTTACCGACATATCCAGATTATCGCTCTCGATTAAATTTTGCGAAATTACCGATGCTCCGCTGCTTACATCAATTTTATCTATTTCTACGGCAGTAACTTTTACCAATACCTTTTTATTCCAGTTATTCCAGTTATTGCCTTTCATGTAAATGTTTAATTCGCCACCGCTTACCTCGGTCATAACGCGGTCAATATATTCTTTGTCGGCAGTAACTTCAACAAACTCTTTATCGCCATAGGTAAGTTCAACCCTAATGCCTTCGTTTACATCAATACTTGAGAATCCGGTTGCCTTGCGCACTTCGGTTTTGTCTTGAGCAACGGTAATTGTTGTGGTTATGGCAAGTACCAAAAGGGCTGCAAAAATTTTAATGGTTTTCATAATATGCGTTTTTTAAATTATTTTTTATTGATTATTAAACCAAAGACGCATGCTATTTTTATATGTTACATTTTTTACTCTAATTGCAGAATACTATATTTACAGTTCTGATTTTGATGAAAGAATAAGAGGCTATTTAAAAAGATGTATAATTACAATTGAATTTATTTGCCACATTCTTGCCAAAAAAAACTAAATAATAAAAATGCCTCAAACACAAACCGATTTATCGGGATTAAACGATAAACAAAAGAAAGCGGTTTTAACCGATGAAAAACGCGTATTGGTGTTAGCCGGAGCGGGTTCGGGCAAAACAAAAACTCTTTTGCAAAAGCTTATCTATTTAATTAACGACAAAAATGTTAAACCGTCGAATATACTGGCAATAACTTTTACAAAAAATGCTGCCAACGAAATGACAGACAGGCTGATTATCTCTGCCGAAGGCTCGGGCGACTACGAAAGGCTTTTGACCGACAAAAAAATATCGAACCCTGAGAAGGATAGGATAAGGTACCGGTATATTAGAAAATATTCGTGGATAAAAAACATTACCGTCAAAACGTTTCACAGCTTAAGCTACAATTTGGTAAGGAATTACGGCGTTCATACTTTCGACAATAAATTTAAGATACTCAGCAACCAAAAGATAATTGAAGAGCAGTTTTCGCACCTTGCAGCCCCCGAAACCGAGAGGGAGATAATGAAAAAGGTGTTGATTGAAGCCGCTGCTGACAAAAACTACCTGTTAGATTTAAAGAGGTATATACTTGATTATATTGTCGATAAAATTCATTATAAAACTTACAAAAAGGGTAAAAATTACCCCGATGGGAAATTTTACACAACATTAAAGGGCGACAGGGTAAGGTCGAAATCGGAGCGCGATATTGCCGATTGGTTGTATAGGCACAATATTAAATATAAATATGAATTGGGCGTGTATTTTAAAAAATTCGACTGCAAACCCGATTTTTATATCCCACAGGCAAACATGTTTCTTGAGCATGTAAGCAATGTAAGTTATCCGTTAAAAAACAAAGAGGAGCAGTTTGAAGATGCAGGCAAACTGTATGTGAAAATATATGAGTCGATGGGTGAGGATTCAACCCTGTTTAACCTTGCCTTAGAGCGAATAATAAAGGGTAAATTGTCAGAGAATTACGAGCCTGAATTTGCCGTTTCGTTTGAGGAGGAGTTTAAGTCGTACCACGACGATATTAACGATTTTGCCAGCCTGCTTTTGCGCGTAAACAGTATGATAAAGGTTGAGAACCTGAATTATAACGATATTCTACAAAAAGGCAAGGCCGACCAGCATGAGCGCATAAGCGCATTTTATAAACTGGCGGTTCCGCTATTTGTAAAATACAACAACTACTGCATGTTTAAATCGTATCTCGATTTTAACGACATGATTATAAAAGCAGTAGAACTGCTTAAAACCCAACACGAGGTTAGGGAGAATATATGCAACAAATACAAATATATTCTGGTTGACGAGTTTCAGGATGTAAACAACCTGCAGGTTGATTTAATTAACTATATGCTGACACCCGATACGCAACTGTTTTGCGTTGGCGACGATTGGCAGAGCATTTATGGTTTTAGGGGCTCGGAGGTTGACTATATAATTAATTTCGAAAAGCATTTTGAAAAGCCACAGCTTATAAAGCTAAACCTGAACTACCGCAGCACCGAATTTATTGTTGGGGCAAGCAACGAGGTAATAAGGCACAATAAATTTCAGGTTGATAAGGAGATTACGGCATCAAAAAAATCGGACAAAAGAATAAATATTTATGCTGCCGATGCCGAAAGCGACGAGCTCGATTATTTTATTTCAGAAATAAGGCGTTTGTTGAAGGGCGGCTACAAAAACGACGATGTTTTGGTTTTGTACCGCCGCTCAAAAATGTTTTTGCCATATTTTCAGCGCCTGAGGAAAGAGGGTTTGAAAATTAAGGGCAGAACAATACACTCGTCGAAAGGGCTTGAGGCAAAGGCGGTTTTTATTATCGGGCTAACCGAGGGCAACGGGGGCTTCCCCGATATTTGGTTAGACGACCGCATTTTTCAGGTTGTGCGCAAGGTTAAGCACGACATGCTGATGGAGGAGGAGCGGAGGCTGTTTTATGTGGCTTTGACCCGCGCCAAAGACGAGCTTTTTTTAATTACGCGCAAAGGCAACGAATCGAGTTTTTTAGATGAAATACCTGAGGAGTATTCCATTAGCTTTAAGCAAAACATAAAGCCTCTGTTTAAAAAGGTGCTATTATGCAAAAAGTGCAATACCGCATTAAAAAGCCATTACCTATATTGCCCAAGTTGCGGCATGCCTTTAAAAAAAGGATAGCCTGCAAAAATAGTTGTTGCTATTTTTAAAAAATTCGAGGGTTTGTGTGCGGTATGCACATTGTTTTCCCGTTAAATTTTAAAAAAGTCGGTTATTTTAATAAGCTTGGCCGATAATTCGTTAAAGCTGTCTGATTTCTCGTTAAGGCCTTGGGCGTAACCCGAGTTGTTTTCCGAAATTGATTTCAGCTCTTCAATTGCCGATTTGATTAGTCCAACGTTTGCTTTTTGCTCGTTGCTTAACGATGCAATCTCAAGCACCAAATCGGCTGTTTTTTGCATATCGGGTAGCAGGTTAGAAATCATATCACCTGTTTGTGTCGATATTTTTACCCCGCGTTTCGATAAGCCGTCAATCTGTTCGGCCGCCACCTTGCTTCTTTCGGCAAGTTTTCGTACTTCGGCTGCCACCACGGCAAAGCCTTTGCCGTGCTCGCCTGCTCTTGCAGCCTCAACAGCGGCATTTAAAGCCAAAATATTTGTTTGAAAGGCAATATCGTTAATAATTGTTATTTTATCGGCAATCTCTTTCATTGCGTTATTTGAGTCTAATGCAGCATTATTGCCAATGGCAAGCTCGTCTGACGCTTTTTTT
The DNA here is from genome assembly GCA_964419235.1 of uncultured Bacteroidales bacterium. GTDB lineage: Bacteria > Bacteroidota > Bacteroidia > Bacteroidales > SZUA-534 > GH45. The sequence goes on along the minus strand of CAYQPP010000008.1, from coordinate 1,369 downwards.
GATATCAGCTCGGTTTCGGCAGCATTGTCAGACGATTGTTGAATGTTATTGGCCATTTCGCTAATTGAATCGCTCACATTCATTGCTGATATTTTTTGTTTTTCGGCTCCTTCATTTAACTCTCGGGCATTATCGTTTAACGCAACGCCAAACTGGTTAATCTCGTTTGCACTATTTTTAATATCGCTTATGATATTTTTGATTTTTTCGGCCATTATTTTTAAGCTTGTGGCAAGCCTCCCTATTTCGTCATTTGAGTTGATATCCAATTTTGCCGACAAATCGCCGCTGCTTATTTTTTCGGCAAATGCTATCCCTTTTTGTAACGAGTTGAAAATCCTGTCGGATATTATAAAAACCACTATTAGCGATAGTATTAGTCCTATAATGCCTGCAATTATGGCGTGGTTCATCAGTTTTTTCGATTCGGACATAACATAGTCGAGGTTTACGAGTATGCCCAACGACCACGGGGTTGTTGTTCCGCCAATAGTTAATGGTGTAAAAGCAACTATTAAATCGCTTTTTGTGTTGGTTTGGCTGGCGTTAAGCGAAAAAGATTCTCCGTTATGTATTTTTTTTGTGATGTTATATTGTTTATCTTCGGTTGGGTTTACTTCGGCAAAAGTTTGCCCAATCAAATCTTCTTGCGGGTGTGCAATATAAACCCCTTTGTTCGACATAAAAAAGGCATAACCGTTTTCATCGCCAAAAGGTTTAATTTTAGCAATGCGTTTTTTAAATTCGGTAAGTTCAATGTCAATACCCGCTAACCCTACAAACTCTCCGTTTGAGAGTATAGGTACGGCCAAGGTGGTTTCAAAAACATTTGACGTGCCCTCATATTCTGACCAGTATGGCTCCATTATAGCAGGTTTTTTGCTCTCCATAACCTTGTGGTATCCTGTATAGTTTTTAATGCCGCCAATGTCTTTTTTTTCTGAATAAAAATTTATTTTACCGTCAACATAATAATATGAGGTCGATTTCCTTCCCGGCCTGTTTCCCCAGCTTGGGTCATAATGCTCTAATTGCCAACTTGTCCAAACTCCTACGTATTCTTTATGGCTTATTAGCGTGTTATACATTATTTCGTTATAGATGGAGTCACGCTTATCGTAAGGAATATTTTTATAACCTTTTAGTGCATCGGCAAACCCATGGGCAATACCCATATCAATATTAATCAGTGATTTAAACTCGTTGGCATACTGTTTTGCCATCTCATTTACCAACAGCTCGGCATCTTGCTCGCTTTTTGAATTCATGCCTGAGATTATGTAGATAAAAGAGAGCCCATAAACTAAAAGGATTGTTACTAAAACGCCAAGCGTTAGTTTTGTACGCAAATTAATTTTCATAATATTAC
>CAYQPP010000007.1:0-31074 GCA_964419235.1 uncultured Bacteroidales bacterium | reverse complement strand
TGGGATAATTGAACGTGCCACAATTGCAAAAAATGGAAAATTGACACCAAAATATGTTTACCTGCAAGATTATGTTGATGGGAAGTAAGCGGTTTTTTATGATACGATAGTTGAATATTTTTTATTTATTATATTTGTATAGCTGTAAAAATAAAACCATAAAATAATGAGAACTATAAAAACAACAAAGCATTTTATTGTTGCCGCTATTTTTATTATGGTGGCAAATTCATGCAAAAAAGAGAATAGCGACTATCCAAAACAGCTTTATTACACAAAAACTGTTTGCACAAATATTGAGGCTTATACCAAACAGGGCAAGGTTGAAAACCACGATTTTACATTTGACGATATTAAAGAAGGCGACTATTTTACAAGCCATTTAATTGATGAGATTATTTTTAATTCTAAAACTTCCGCATCATTAAAATATAAGCCAAGCAGCTTTCAAGAGACTTTAGAATTTTTTGGCAAAGACATGGATGTGTCTTATAAAAACGACTCTATACTATTTTATTTAAAGCAAACTTTAGAGGGGTATATTACTGATATTCGTGGCAAAGGCGATGAAAATTCCGTGAATTTAAACGGTATCTATATAACAACAAAGTCAGATACATACGGAACGTTTGATTATTGCCCGTTTGATAAGCAAAGCATGCTGAACAACTCCTTAAACTATATTTGGGCCGATGGCAATGCCAAAAATACCGGCCCCGACACTTTAATACTATGCGAGTTTGAACTGTTATTTTCGCATAGGGCGAAATAAAAAATGCAAGTAATTGCTGTAACGCTTACCCCGTAAATTTTGAATGTGCTATTTTCTCGGGTAATGGTACTTATTGCACGAGCTTGTTGAATCGGCAAAAATATTCGATTTTTCAATAATGCCTTCAACCGAAAGGGTTGAATAGTCATAAAAACCGCATTTGAGATTTTTTGCCGAAAAGTTAAATATTTTAACTCTTGAATGGCTTTTTGCGGTTATTGTCAGTAAGCCGATGTCGGAATTGTCTCCTTTAAAATATGCCGAGTCGGTTATTTCTAACCTTAGCGATTTGCAGTTTAACTGTTTGGTTTTAATGGTTGAGTTTGTCGAAATAATTGTAAGCGTATCTAAATTTAGGCTGTCAATTTTTAAACTGTTTACATTTTTGGCAACAACCGAGCTTATTTTTGGTATTTTGATGCTTACAAATGCTTTGCCGCTTTTTTCTGTTTTTGTGGCCACCACGTAAAGGGTGCTGTCTAAAACTTTTATTTCAGGAATAGCGTTTTTATTGCCGTTGTTGACAAAAAACATCACTTTTTGGGTGTTGCCTCCGCTTATGTTGGCAGCTATGCCGCCCGACACCTCAATTTTATTAAATGCCCCAACTACTATTTCGTTTAATTTTTTGTTTGATATGGTGTTTATATTATACTCGTTTGCAGCATCTTTATTTGTTCTTATTATAATTCCTGCCAAAAGTAAAATGCTTAGTATGCTTATTATTATATTGCTTTTTTTCATCTGTTTATAGTTTTTTTACCACAGAGGGTGCCGGTTTGTTATTATTAATCATTAATAAAAGTTTTTTGAATTCTTCATCAATACCTTTAAAGGTGTTTAGTTCGGTATTTGTAACCTTAATGTCAATATTTAACTCTTTTGTAAGGTTGTTGTTTTTTGAAGGGCGATAGAATTTTTTGCACGAAATAATTCCCTTCGTATCTGTGTTTGTCAAAATAAAATCTAGCACTTCTCCATTATGCGAAGCGCCTATACCCATTGGGTTACCAACAACTTTTGCTAAATTGTTGTCGGCTAAAAGCACTGCAATCATTGCTGCACTGCTAAAAGTTTCATTTCCGACCATTACATATACATCTCCTTTAAAACGTATTTTGGGTTTTGCCTGATAGTAGTGTGATTTTTTATCTCTAAGATAGATTTTAACGCCATCGTTATTATTTGAATTGACAAAAATGGGTAGAGAATCTATTTTTATAGCTTCATTTTTCACTATATCATTAAAATAGTTAGGGAAACTTTTTTTCAGTAATTCTGACAATACGATAGTTTCACTATAATCGTTCAGGTTTTCAATATCCATCAAATAATCTAATAGCTGGTATCCTAAAATACTTGTTCCGCCTGTATTCTCGCGTAAATCTATCACTAAATTATCGACTTTTGTTTTTTCAATATCGGTAAACATTTTAGATATAAATTTTGTGAATTTGCCGCCCCTGAAATACCAAAATATTTTGATAATCCATTTTGGAAATGGTTTAAATGCTTTTGGGTTGTCATTTAGCCATTGAATGTCATAACATTCTCTAAATTTAAAATAACAGGTGTTTGATTCTTTTAATATTTTATATTCAAAAAGGTTATTTGACCATCCTGTTAAATCGTTTTCTTTTTTTTCATAATATACCAATTTTAGGGTATCAATAGGATATGCAATATCATTATTACGTACATAAAGTCCTTTTTCTTTAATGTCTCGAACCCAATGTAGTTGCGAACCATCAGACAATTCTAATTTTAATACCGAATCGGTATCTATGCCTATAAATTCGTAAAATGTAGGTTTATTAAGCAGCCAACGCAAATGATTCCGTAAACTAATATCGTTATCGGCCGATATATAGGTTTTAGCCCTATTCTCTATTTCGGGTATTTCAACTCCATTTATGGCAACAACTTGTTTGCCTATATATTGGTCGGGAATTGTATTAGGGTAGTTTGATATATATAATTTTTCATTAATGAAATTAAACCTTATCGGGTGATGTCCTTTTCTTGTAAATGCTTGATAACAATGTATTTTCGAATGCCCGTCATTTAATTGTGCCATGTATTTTTGGGCTGTTATCCTAAAACAATCGTTGTTATCGCATTTTTTTAATTCTAACAATAGCTGTGGTTCCAATTTCATTAACTTAATATTTGCCGAGTCGCTTAAAGGATAACTGCCGTGCACAATCTTGGTCAACTGTATAAAATCTTTTTGAAATTTGTTGTATGATTGTGCTATTACTGTATTTGACAGTAATAGAATAAATAGTATGCTTTTTAAAAATCTCATTCGTTCAATCTGTTTTAGGCATTTATACACAATAGGTTATTAAGGTATTGCAAGCTGCCTGTGTAATATGTTTTATCTTGTTTTTTATTTTCTATTATTATTAATCTCAACTATTTCGTTAACCGACATATTGAGCATTTTAAGGGTTTTGAAAAACGCAGGGAGATCCTCTTCTACAAACTGTTTTTTTATTAGTTTTTGTGTTATTTCAAAACCGTTGTGTGCCACAAAATACCCAATGCCACGTTTGTTGTATATAATGCCAAGGTCTTGCAAATACGAGTATGTGCGCATTGCGGTATTTGGGTTTACCTCAAGCTCAACGGCCATTTCTCGCACCGATGGGATTTTTTCGTCGGCCACCCACCTTTTTTGCAGAATGTTTTCGCAAAACAGGTTGGCAATTTGCAGGTATATGGCTTTTTTGTCTTTAAATTCCATATTAAACCTCCCTCTCTTTTAATTTAAAGTACGAAGCCGAAAGCATTATTAAATGGAATACCCCTGCAATAACATAGTTTTTCAGGGTATTATCCTCATTGGAGTCAAATGTGGTGCTAAAGTATTTTGTTGAACCAAATGCTGCGCTTGAATAGCCCATGGCAATTCCGGCTATTACCATAAATATTATAAAAAACACAATTCCGGTTATAATAAAATGTTGTTTGCGCAAGGCTATCGAGCCAAATAAAAATACGGGTTGAATAACTAAGTAAAACATAAACAAAATACCGGTGTCGTTTATTAACGATTCAGAAAATGGGTTGAAGAAATATATGGGGAATCCATAAAAAACGCTCCATATAACGTTGGTTAAAAGTGCTATTAACGAATATAACACCGATATGATTATAAAATACAGTATGCCTGAAAACAGCGCCGGAACCAAAAATTTTTCGAAACTTGATGCCGGCAACATAACATACGAAAAGCCTTTTGCGGTGTTAGCATATTCCGAAAACGAGCGGCTGCTTACATATGCCACCGAAAACAGCATTAACATAACATAAAATGGTTGGTAAAAATCTTCAAAAAACAGTTTGTTGTTTATATCAACAAACACAATTGCCGTAATAACCATAGCTATTCCGAATATGCCTGCCAATTGCAATGCCCATGTTTTTTTATTAATGGCAAACCTATATTTAATTAATCCGGTAAACCTTTTAAAATCAAATTCAATCATAATGTTTTTTTATTAATTTGGTGTTGATGCAATATTGTGTTGTTGCTTATTTTTTGAATATGGATTCAAATTCTCTGGTTTTTTCAATTACGCCGTTAAACAGCAACTCCAAATCGGGGTTTGTAAATTCATTGTTTGTGTTTTTGCATATTGCATTATATGCCGCCATTTTTTTTTCAGCCCAAACAACATTGTCGCCGTTGGCGTTTTCAACTGTTTTAAATGTCAGTTTTTTAATAATGTTTTCGCTATTTTCATGAAAAACTATTTTGCCGTCATCCATTATAATTATCGGGTCAATCATGCTGTCTAAGTCGCGTATTTGGTGTGTCGATATTATAAAGCTGCGCTGTTCGTTTATTGCCGATGCCAATAATTTACGCAAAATACTTTTCGACGGTATATCCAAGGAGTTGGTAGGCTCGTCGAGTATTAGGTATTTGGTGTTGGTTGCCAGCCCAAAGCTGATAAGTACCTGCTTTTTTTGTCCGAACGACAGGGCTTTTATTGCGGCATCGGGGTTAACCCCAAAGGTGTTTAAATAGTTTTGGTATTCGGCATGGTTATAGTTTTTATAAAAAAACTTTTGCATGTTTGCAAATTCGTTGGGCGAACTGCCTGTAAGCTCAAACTCCTCGGGAATAAAGTATATGCTGCTTAGTGCTTTGGGTTGCCTTTTTGATATGTTAAAACCGTTTATTGAGCAGTATCCCGATTTTGGGAACAGCATACCGGCTATCAGTTTTAACAAGGTGGTTTTTCCTGCTCCGTTTTTGCCAAGCAAACCATAAATATTGCCTGTTTTTAATGTTAAATTCAGGTTGTTTATTAATTTATGCTTTTTATTGTATGAAAAGCAGAGGTTGTCAATTTCAATCATAGTGTATTAGTTAAATAGTACACTACAAATGTAATATATTATTTTTTATTATTCCAAATAAATTTTGATTTTTTTAAAATAAAAAAATTGCCGTACTATCTTAAATCCGCAAAGCTTGTCCCATATTTTCGGGGTTACGGTGCGAGTTGTTGATTTAAAGATATTTATAACATGCTTTAGTCAAATATCGTGATATTATGAGAATAATACCATGCTTTAGCTTGGAGTGTTTTGTAATTATTTTATACACCCAAATAAATTTGGGTGCTAATCTAATGTACAATTGTTAATGCATCACGATATTTGACTAAAACATAATTTATAATAATAAAAGGTGAGAGTTTCAAAAGAACTTACGCCGTAACTATTAAGTATTTAACCTTGACAGCTGCGGAATTAAGGTACTACTAAAACCTGTTTCGCTTTAGTGCATTGGTTTGCTGAAAAGAGTTTATATGCCTTATCTGTTAAGTATCATTTTTCTCGTTAAGGTGTTGTTACAGAAGGTTAAACGATAAAAATATAAACCTGCGGCCACTTGCTTTTTGTTATTGTCGAGCCCTTGCCAAATTATTGTGTGGTTGCCTTTGGTATAATGGCTATTGTGCAAAAGTGTACTAATTAAGCGGCCATGTATATCAAATATATTGAGATTTATGTTTCCGTCAGATGGTAAAAGCAGGTGTATTTCGGTACTTGAACTGAATGGGTTTGGCGTATTAAATACCGACACGCCATAATCATTTTTGTTTTTTGTTTCGATAACACTATTAACGTAACTGTCATAGCCTTTTAGTATTCCGTTGCCTGCGCTGCCTGCATAAAGCGTGCTTGTATTTAGCGGGTCGATGGTTAGTGCGCTGTAATATAGCACGCCTAAGCCGCTATTGACCGGTGCCCAACTGTTTCCGGCATTGGTGCTTTTAAATATACCCCGCCCGCTGCTTTCGTCATGAAAAGGGGCATCGGTGGTTGACGCATAAACAATACTATTGTTTGTTGGGTTAATTTCAATTGATGATACATTGAGGTTATCCATATTGCCGAATCCTGTATTCATCATTTCCCAAGAGCCTCCGCCGTTAGTGCTTTTATAAACACCACCGTAATAATATTTTTGTTGGCTATGGTCATATTCGCTACTTACCGCCGTATAAATAATCTGCGAATTTGTGGGTGCAATTTCAATGTCCCAAACACTAATTTGTGGCAAACTGTTGTCAATTCTTATCCAGTTTAATCCTGCATCTATTGATTTAAAAAGCCCACCTTGGACAGTGTTTACGTTGTTTCCGCTTTCAATTGATTTAGACTCGATACCTGCATATAAAATTTCGGAATTGTTGGGGTCAATAAAAATTATTCTAATCTGTAAATTGTTATCCACACCCAACCCTGTGTTTATCAAAAACCAATTTAGCCCGCCATTGGTTGTTTTATATATGCCATTATTATAGCTTGCGGCGTATAGTGTTCTTGAATTGGGCGGACTGTTTTTATCTAATGCCATCGACCAAATTTGGGCATCGGGCAACCCATTATTTAATGCAGTCCAGTTTTCGCCAAAATCGGTACTTTTATATACCTCGCCTTTATTTTCTTCCCACCAACCGCATGATGCGTATATAATTGCAGGGTTGTCAGGGTCAACAATAATATCAAAAGTATTGGCATTATAAGCCATGCCGTTATATGTTTTTTTAAAAGAAGCACCTCCATTAATGCTTTTAAAGAATCCTATATCCCAATATCCTGCATATATATTATCTGAATTTGTAGGATCGACGGTAATTTTCTGCACGCAAGTCGTCTCAAGCCCGTTTCCTTGCCAGTAATCTTCCCCTAATGGATTTGTATAGGCTTGGTTCCAATACACGCCTGCATTTTCTGTTTTAAATAAGTGCGTTGAAGTACCAAAATACAAGGTGTCGGTATTGACAGGATCAATGGCCATTGACATGGTAGATACACCATGTTCAATAATCCACCCTATATCCATATTTTGGTTAGGCGGTTCAGGGCGGCTTGCCCACTCCCAGTTATCGCCCCCGTTTGTAGTTTTATATACGCCGGGGTCGGGTGTCCACGGGATATTCCCGACATATAACGTTTGAGGGTTTTTATTATCAATGAGCATTGTAGGGTAGTTGCAGGTAAATCCGCTTGAGTTTCCGACCACTTGTGGCAAACCGCTGTTTTTGGCAGCCCACAAATCTCCCCCGTTAGTACTTTTATAAACTCCGCCTTCCCAGTTTGAACTTTCGGGCTCAGCCCATAATGTTACATAAAGGGTGTTTGTGTTAGTTGGGTTTATTATCAATTTCATTGTTAGCTGATGTGGTAAACCTGAGTTTTTAGATACCCAAGTTGCTCCGGCAGTATTACTTTTATATACCCCTTTGTTTGTGGCGGCATAAATAATATTTGAATTGCTCGGATCGATAGCCATGGAATAAATCATAGCTGTTGTATCAATCCCCGTGTTATGAATTAATGTCCAGTTTTCGCCATAATCGGTACTTTTGTAGATTGCACCTTTTGTTTCAACCGTTTCCCAATGGTAATTATTAAAGTCGTATCCTTTTTTGTGAACACCAATTCCGGCATAAATAATATTATGGTTATTGGGGTCAATAACAATATTGTTTACAGGGGCGCTAAAGGAGTATTCTGCAACCGGAGGGAACCCTGATTTTTTTGCAAGCCAGTTATCGCCGCCATTGACCGATTTGTATATACCCCCTCTTGTTGCTAAATATATTATTTCGGGGTTGTCAAAATCGTATGCAATATCTTGAACAAAATATATGGAGAGCCCATTGTCTTTTATTACCCAAGTATTTCCGTGGTCGGTACTTTTATAAATACCACCCACATCGCATCCTGCATAAACCGTGTTTAATGAGTCGTTAACTATGGTGATGGCAGATATCCAGCCTCCGCCGCCGGGGCCAATTGGCGACCATGTTACTTGTGAATAGACATAATGGCTTACAAAAGATGTTGCAATCAATAAAAATGAGCGTAAAAAATCGAGTACCCTATAAAATTTCATAATACGGTTGTTTTATCTGTTATTTTTATCAAACACACAAAAGCTTATGCTGTTAAAGCAGTTTTGTGTATTTGCTAAAAATGTTTACAAATATATAGGGTATTTGTTTTGCCTTAAACGGTTTTAAGCTCTTTGATAGTTTCAATTGGGTTTTCTGATGCAAATACCGTATTACCTGCAACAAGTATGTCGGTTCCGGCTTCAATAAGTTTTTTGTAGTTGTTGAGGTTTACGCCTCCGTCAACCTCAATAAGTGTTTTTGCCCCCGATTTTGTGATTAAATCTTTAAGCTTGTTTATTTTGGCATATGAGTGTTCAATAAATTTTTGCCCCCCAAAACCGGGGTTTACGCTCATTATCAGCACTACGTCAATATCATTAATAATATCGTTTAGTACGTTAACCGGAGTGTGCGGATTTAGCGATACGCCTGCTTTTATGCCCAATGCTTTAATTGCCTGCAAGGTTCGGTGCAGGTGTGTGCAGGCCTCATAATGAACCGTTAGTATATCGGCGCCAATTTGTTTAAAGTGCTCCAGATACCTGTCGGGGTCATTAATCATTAAATGCACATCTAAAGGTTTTTCGGCTATTTTTTTTACGGCTTTTATTACGGGAGCGCCGAATGATATATTGGGCACAAACATGCCATCCATAACGTCAACATGAATCCAGTCGGCCATGCTTGAGTTTATCATTTTTATGTCGTTTGCCAAGTTTCCGAAATCGGCAGAGAGTATTGATGGTGCAATTAAATGTTTATTCATTATCCCAAGTATGCTTTTAGGTTTCTACACCTCGATGTGTGCTTTAGTTTACGGATGGCTTTTTCTTTTATTTGGCGTACCCTTTCGCGTGTAAGGTCAAATTTTTCGCCTATTTCCTCAAGGGTATGTGGTGCAGCTCCGTTTAGCCCAAAGTAAAATCTTAATATATCGGCTTCGCGTTGCGACAGCATTGTTAATGCGCGCTCAATCTCTTTGCGTAGCGAGTCGGTAATAAGGTTTTTGTCGGGCAAAGGCAAATCTTTATTCGACATTACTTCGTGTAGGCTGCCATCTTCACCTTGTTGCAGCGGGGCATCCATCGACACATGCCTACCGCTCGACATTAATGCTTTTTTAACATCATCGGGTTGCATTTTCAATGTTTTGGCAATCTCTTCGGCCAAAGGCTCGCGTTCAAATTCCTGCTCAAGGCGTGCGAGTGTTTTGTTAATTTTATTTATGCTGCCAATTTTATTTAGCGGCAGGCGTACAATACGCGCTTGTTCGGCCAAAGCCTGCAAAATTGATTGACGAATCCACCACACGGCATACGAAATAAACTTAAAACCCCTTGTTTCATCAAACCGTTGGGCAGCCTTAATAAGCCCGAGGTTGCCTTCGTTAATTAAATCGGGTAGTGTTAAGCCTTGGTTTTGGTACTGTTTTGATACTGATACAACAAATCGTAGGTTGCCCCTTATAAGCTTGTCAAGGGCAGGGGCGTCGCCTTTTTTTATCAGTCGGGCTAATTCTACTTCTTCGTCAGCAGTAAGCAACTCCTCTTTTCCAATTTCATGCAAGTATTTATCTAACGACTGTGTATCGCGATTAGTAACCTGCTTGGTTATTTTAAGTTGTCTCATAAAAGCTGTTTCTCTGTGTTATAGTTCTATTGTTGGCTACATTTTGTCAATAAAGGCCTTTATCCATTGTTCAATACGGTTTTCGGTAAGTTCTTCTTCGTAATCTTCGTCAATAGGCAACCCAACAAATTTGTCATCAACAATTGCTTGCGATTCGTTAAATTCATAATCATCGGTGGCACATTGCCCTAAAACCGTTGCATTGTTTTCAATTAGTATATCATAAATAGTGCGCATACCGTCAACAAATGTGTTTGGGTATCCTAAATGGTCGCCCAGTCCGAATATGGCAACCTTTTTATTTTTAAAGTCTGTTTTTTTGAATTTAGGCAAAAACTCATCCCAGTCGGTACTGCTGTTAGGCATTGACCAGTTGTGCGTGCCAATGGTTGAGCCGCCAATTATTAAACTGTTATAACTTGCAATTGAATCTTCATCGGCTTCTTTTACCAAGATTAAATCACACTTATCTGGCCCTATTTTTTTTGCTATCAGCTTTGCGGCTTTTTCTGTATTTCCGCCTTTTGGCCCGTATAGTATTGCAATTTTATTTTTCATCTGTTTATATTTTTAACTATCTACTAAAGCGAGACAGGTTCCACTAAAACGAGACAGGTTTAGGTATAAATGAAATAAAGTTACATGTTTTTAATCATTGTAATACCAGCCTGACCTACCGCCATGATGGATGCGTGTTAAAATGCCAATTATAATATTTTCATTCGTTTAAACCGTTGTTAAATAATTGTTGACACAAAGTTAGAATTATTTTTCACTTTTCAAACTGGCAACTGCTAAAATGAGTCCCAGTATTATACTTAAAACTGCTGCAAATAGTACTTGGTAATCTGGTGGCAATAAAAAAGTTATTGTGTGCGCCGGAATCCAAAAAATCGGAATAGTCTTTTTAAAAACAAAATTCCATTGAACGTTCCAATCAATTTGCTTTAATATTGCGGCAAAGTTGATAGGGGTTAACAGGCTTTTTAACTTCCCGCCATATTTAGCCACATGAACGTCGGTTATTTTATGGAATGTCATCATTATTGGGGCGTAAATGGTGTTCATGGCAATGCTTATTGAAAAGGCCACGCCAAGTTTTGTCCATGTTAAACTGCTTTTCATTGCAATGGTGGCATTTTCAATACCCATATAGCTTAAAAATATTGGGGTGCCTGTGGCAAATATTATAAATGCTAGTTTTATGGTTAATCCTAAAAAACCCCATATTATAACTTTTGGAAATATGCCAAAGCCTTTTTGGATGTAGTTTCCTGTTCTGATACGCAATCCAATAAGCTCGCCAATGGTTGCCAAAATACCAAATTTAATAAAACTGGTAATCATGCCATGGTCTTTGTTAAAGGCTAAGTAGGCGTTTAATGATTTTTCCCATAATACCAAGGGGACTATCACTAACAGTATTATTGAAATAAAAATAAAATCGTTTTTGCGCATGTTAATTATTTTTTATGGATTGTTCATTTTTATAGGGTTTAAGTCCTTTTTTTACCCCTTTTATTACGGTTTTCCATTGTAAAGCTATTGCAATAATAATAGTTACCAGTATTATTATCATAGCTTTTTCGTTGGTTGAAAATTGTTTAAATTTTATCATTATGCTTTGCAGCTATTTAGTGCCTATATTTTCAATAAGGTTGATTTTATGGACAGGTACTATTTAATTTGCAACCCGCAACCCGCAATCTGTAACTTTTCATCAGTCTATTTCTCTATTCTAATACGTGCATCCACTGCCACAACCTTCTCTTTTTTTCCTAAAAGCGGATTTAAGTCCATCTCAAAAATTTCAGGGGCGGTTAGGCACAATGCCGATATCCGCGAAATAATTTCAGCAAATTTATCTTCGTTAACAGGTTCTTGGCCTCTAACGCCTTGAATTATTTTGTACGATTTGAGGTTTTTAATCATTGTTTTTGCCTCATCGGGCGAAATGGGTGCAAGGTTGGCTTGAACATCTTTTAACACTTCGATAAAAATCCCGCCAAGGCCACAAAGTACCATATGCCCGAATTTATCCTCTTTTTTAGCACCAACAAATAGTTCGGTGCCCGACAGCATTGGTTGTATTAAAATTGCCGTAGTGTCTTTTATCTGAATCATCCTCTCGAACTCGTTGGCTGCCTGTTCTTTATTTTCAACATTTAAAACTACACCGCCAACATCCGATTTGTGTACAGGGCCAACTACTTTCATAACTACCGGAAAACCGAGTTCTTTGGCTTTTGTAATAGCATCGTCTTTATTGGTTACAATGGCTTCGCCAGCACGCGAAATGCCTGCTGCATCAAGCAATTCCTGAACTTTTTCGGGTTCTAAGTAGCCATTTTCAGATTCGTCAACCACTTTTCGTATTGCTGAAACATCAACGTTGGGTAGCTGTTGGTTTATGTCAATTTGCTTGGGTGTAAAGTATATTTTTGTTAGGGCATTTCCGAGCGACACCTCATCGGGGAAATTGATGCGGCCTTTTGCAATAAAATGCTTTATCTCGTCGGCTACATTTACAACCGATGGCAATATTGGGTAGATAGGTTTTTTGCATGTCTTCATTTTCTCGTTTAGCAGGTCATAAACATCGTAAACCTGAAATAGCCCGGGGCTTCCAAAAATAACGCACATGGCATCAATATTGTCAAAATCGTTTTCGCAGGCATCAATAATATGACCTAATTGCTCGGCGGTGCCGGTTGCCAAAAAGTCGATAGGGTTGGCTACCGATGAGCCCGGGTACAATTTTTTTAACAGTTCGTCGGCTTTTGGGCCTTCAATATGCGGTATTTCCAAACCACCTTCTGATAATGAGTCGGTTAGCATTACGGCAGGTCCGCCGGCGTGTGTTATTATTGCAATGTTTTTGCCGTTTAGCTTGGGGTGCATAAATACGCTTGCAACGGTAGCCAATTCGGTTCGGCTGTAACAGCGTACAATTCCTGCTTTTTTGAGCAGGGCATCAACGGCAACGTCGCTATTTGCTAATGCGCCCGTGTGTGAGCTTGCCGCACGGCTTCCGGCCTCGGAACCACCGGCTTTTATGGCAGCAATTTTACACCCTTTTTTTATTAATGACGATGCGTGCTTCAGTAATAAATCGGGTTTGTCGATACTTTCAATATATAGCAATTTTACTTTGCTGCTGGTTTCGGGGTTATATGTCTCATCTAAGTATTTTATTACCTCCTCAACGCCTATCTGTGCACTGTTTCCTACCGAAAAAACGCTTGAAAAGGTTAATCCGTTAGGAACACCGGCTTCCATAATAAAAACTGCCGTAGCCCCCGACCCCGAAATAAAATCGCACCCATTTTTACTGAGGGTTGGTATTGGGGTTGTAAATACTCCGCTATAATTTTGGTTTAAAACGCCAATGCAGTTGGGTCCAATTAACGAGCCTTCAACACTATTAATGGTTTCAACAATTTCATTTTCAAATTGTGCCCCCTCTTCGTTCTCTTCGCTAAACCCTGCCGACAGTATTATAAAACCGCGCGTGTTTTTTTCGGCGGTAAGCATTTTTACTGTGGGCGGACAAAATTTGGCTGCAATTGCCAATATTGCCAAATCGGTTTGAGGCAGGTCGGCTGTATCGCGGTACGATTTTATACCTTGAACCTCGTCGAGTTTGGGGTTTACTACATATATGTTGCCTTTAAAGTTATTATCAATAAGGTTTTTTAACACTTTGCCTCCGGGCTTGTGTATATCGTTTGAACCTCCGATAACAGCAATACTTTTAGGATTTATTAATTTTTGATGTATCATGATTATTAAAATTTGTGCAAATTTAGAAAAGCATTAATTAATTACAGCCTATATAGTTATATTGTATGTTATTTATTTATATGTTATAGAATAGAATTAGTGGTTAAGCTATATGAAAATATGCAAAATACAAATATATTAAATTGATAAACAATATGTTGCAATATAGAAACTGTTGATAATATTAATGCTTATCCGCATACTTACCCAATCAACTCTTCCGCCCTTACAGGGCTGAGTTTCACAAAACCACATTAAACACAGGGCGTTGCCCTGTACTAATGTTTTAGAGGCTTTCAGCCTCAAGTTTTCAAACTTTAGGCAAACAAGCGGATAAGCATATAATATTTCTTTAATAAATAGGCGCTGTTGTCTTGTGCTTTTACCTTTTTTATAATTGCCTCAAGGGGGATATTTGCTTTGTAGTTTAATCAAAAGAATTCCTCGAGGCTTTGCCTCGGGGTTTCATATATTCTCCCCTATTGTGTTGGATTACTATAAATGGGTGAGTTTTACAGCTATTTTATTGTAATGCTCAAAGGTATTGCAGATGCTTTGAGGTTTATAGGTAGTTATTGTAGATTTAATTTATTGCATTAAATTAGCATCACGACAAGTTAAAATATACTGTTTTGAAAAAGATAGCTTTTATTGTAAGGGGCAATTTACGCAACCCCGATAAGTTTAGGGCAAATATTACAAAGTACTTTCAAAGTGAATTTGAGGTGTTTTTAAAATTTACAAGGCGGGGCGGGCACGCTGTTGAGCTTGTGCAGGAGCTTATGGGGCAAAAACTCGATTATTTGGTTGGTGTTGGGGGCGACGGTACTTTTAGCGAGGTGGTAAACGGTTATATGCTGGCATCGGCAAACGATAGGGGCAACACGGTTTTGGTGGCTTTTCCTCGTGGGTCGGGCAATGATTTTTCGCGTACGGCGGGCAAGGTTGAGAGTATGGAGCATTTATACAGGCTAATAAGTAAAAACCAAACAAAGCCGCTTGATATTGTTGAGGCTAAGTATTTTGAGGATGGTAAAGAAATGGTACGGTATTATGATAACTCTTTTGATATTGGGTTAGGGGGGTTGGTATCAAAATTTATGAATAAAAGTGGCAAAACTTGGGGTAGCAATTTTACCTATTTCTATAATATTTTGCGCTCGTTTGTGTTTTTTAAGCGTATTCCGGTTGTGGTTACCTCGCCCGAGGTAAATTTTAAGGGCAATGTGTTGCTGATAGCTGTAAACAATGGTAAATATTTTGGCAGCGGACTTGGTATTGCCCCCAATGCAAAGCTTGACGACGGCAAGGCAAACATGGTAATAGCGCGCAATATTAATATACTTCAGTTTTTGCTTTTTATGCCAACATTAAAAAGGGCAAAACCAATAAATATGAGCGAGCTGTTTTACCATGAAGTGAGCAGTTGCAAAATTGACAGTCCTGTAAAAGATTGCCCCATTGAAATGGATGGCGAAGTGGTGGGTAGTGTGCCTTTGCATTTAAAGGTATTAAAACATGTGGCAAAAACAATTAGTGTTACACCAGTTTAATACCCTCTTTTTCAATTACAATAAGTCTCTGTTTATAGAGTGTTCCAATGGCTTTTTTAAAATTCTTTTTGCTTATCTCAAACAGTCTTTTTATTTCGTCGGGTTGGCTTTTGTCGGTAACAGATAAGAAGCCGCCTTCGCTTTTTAGTTTATTAAGTATCAACTGCGATATGTTGTCTATTTTTTGAAACCCCGGTTTTTGGAGTATCAGGTCTATTTTATCGTCGTCGCGTAATTTTTTTATGTACCCCTTTATTTTTTGCCCTCGTGTTATTTTTTGAAATACCTCATTTTCATAAATCAATCCCGAATGCATGTTGTTTATTACCGCCGTGTAGCCAATATCCGATTTGTTGCTTATAAGTAGGTCAACCTCTTGCCCTACCTCATATTCGGGTGGAATGTTATCAAGGAATTTATCGAGTTTTGACGATGCAACCAGCCTTTGGCTTTCAATGTCAACATATACATAAACAAGGTATGTTTTTCCCTCTTCCATATCTTGTTTTTGTTCGCAGAACGGTACCAACAGGTGTTTGTCGAGCCCCCAATCGAGCCATGCCCCAGTTTTGTTTACCTCTGCCACACGCAAAACGGCAAACTCTTCAACTATTGCATAAGGCTCGCGTGTTGTTGCAATTATACGGTCTTCGGAGTCTTTATACAAAAAAACCTCGATTATATCGTCGGGTTGTGTTTTTGGCGGTACCTGCCTTATGGGGAGCAGAATTTCGCCTAACTCATCACCATCTAAATAGAGACCAAAATCGAGCTCTTTTACCACCCGCAAATCGTTATATTTTCCAAGTTCCGCCATAATTTTCTTATTTATCTCAAAGATACAAATTCTTTTAAGTCCGATTTCAATATTGATTCAATCTCACCATAATTGTTTGTATGGGTTTCGGTAAACAGTATGCCAAAAATCGGATATTCGTTCCAATCGGTTTTGCGCAAGTCTAATGGTTTATTAAACTTTTTTAAAACCGCATTATAGTTAAAGTCGAGTATGTCATCGGTTTTATAGCCTGTTGAGTTGTCAAGTATTATCATGCAATAATGCAGGTCTTTTTTATGTTTGAGCAGCGTTTTCCAATCGGGTTCTTTTTGTTTAAAATAGTACTCGTAAGGGTTAAGGTTATATGCAAGTGTGGTTAAGTCGGCAGTTGTACACCAGCCCCCAAAACGCATAGGGTTAACCTCAATTGGGTTTAACTCGCCTTTGTTGTTTATGCGCACCTCAACGTGCATCGGAAAATTTTTTAGTTCTGCCCTTTTGCCTATCTCTTTGGCAAAATTGGTAAACTGCTGTAAGTGTTTTTCGATAATTTCTTTTGATGAGTAGTAAACCCTGTCGCTTACATCGTTGCCTGATGAGAATAGGTGCTTAAAGATACCTAAAACTACAGGTTTGCCTAAATTGTTGAAGTAAACATCAAATGCAAACTCATCGCCTTCTATCATTTGTTCAATAATAAATTTACCGGGGTTCATTACCTCGGCAGGATATAAATTGCGGGTTTGCTCTATCTCTTTTTTAATTAGGGCGGGGATATTTTCCCAGTCGCTATTGTTATAAACCTTATACACCCCCATGCTAAAAAAACCTACCGATGGCTTAATAATAAAAGGTTTGGGTATATCATCTATTTTAAGCGATTCAATTTCATTGTAGTCAATCTCCTTGAAAAAGAAATCAGGATAAATATCTTTTATTAACTCTCGAAACTTAACCTTATCTTTAAAAAGGTTTATTTTATTGGGCAAACAGGTTTTGTTTAAATGGGTGCTAATCCAATTAATTGCATTTTCGGAATTTGAATAAATTTGCGGGTTTATTTTTGCATTGTATTCAATTACAGCCGCTTCGTTGTTTAAAAAGCGAGTGCCGTTATTAAGTTTTAACGATGCCGAAAATCCTGATTCAAGTACGGTAAATTTATTTCTGCTTATAGTTTCTTTAAGCAGGTCGGATACGAATGGCTTATCAAGTATAATCATTTTTATAGTTTTTTGGCTGCAAAAATAGTAATAGAATTAATAAGAAACGTAATTGGGCTAACAATTTTTTTAGTTAAGCATTTTTACAGAATCAACTTGCAACGAGAATGAGTTGTTGTACTCAACAAGTTTGTAAATAATTTTGCGTTTTCCTCCGGTTGGGTTAGCATTATAGTCGGTTGGTTTATATATGGGAAATTCGCGGCAAAGCTGCTTGTTGTTTACGTAAATAGAGTCGTGTCCCATATAGCCGTTCAAATAATTGTATGTTGTGTCTAATTTATTGTCGTATTCGGGTATGTATATGGTTTTATAGCTTTTTCCTTTAATTGAAGTAATGCCAATTAATTCTGCGTATGACCCTGAACCTGCCGATCGGGTAATAATATACAGTTCTTCAAAGCCATCAGTATCGATATCGGTAATTATTAAATCCTCAAAAGGGTAAACATCGGCATATTTTATAGTATTTGAGCTATTTTGAAAACCAATGCCCGACACAAAAATATCGGAGATGCTGTGTCCTTTTTTTATCTCTTTTATTTCAAAGGTTTGGTTATAGTTGAATTTTACACGGGTTACCTTAATTTCTTGATAATCACTCTTTTTGCGTGTTTTATTTGGTTTATGGTTATTGCATCCTAACAAATAAAGGATTGATAATAATAGAAGCGAGCCTAATAATTGCTTTTTTGATAAGACCATATTTTTCTATTTTAGGAATTATATTCTTTAACAGTTTGGAGATTGTTAAAGAAATGTTAATTTTGAATATCGGCAGTTTCTGTCGTCATGGTTTTAAGGGTTAATAACATGCGGGAGGTTTACCTCCCGTTTTTTTTGTTGGTTATAAGTGTGTTATAATATCCTCAAGATGCATTCCGCGCGATCCTTTTATTAAAATATGTTTGTTTAATAGTGGTTTTTTTGAAAGATAAATACTTAATTCATTGCTGTTTTTAAAAAAAACGAATCCATTTTGGTCATTATAATTATTAAAGTTATCGCCTACTAAAATAACTTGTTCAAACTTAAACTCTTGCAAAAGAGATATTATTACCCCATGTTCTCTGATGCCGGCGGTTCCTAATTCGAACATATCGCCTAAAATTATCACTTTGTTGTTAAAGTTAATTTGGTCAAAGTTTTCAATTGCAGCTTTCATGCTGGTTGGGTTTGCATTATAGCTGTCAACAATAATTGTGTTTTTTTCAGTTTTTAGCAATTGGCTTCTGTTGTTGTTGGGTGTGTATTCTTCAATTGCCGTTTTAATTTCGTTATCTGATATATTAAAATTGCTGCCTACACATATGGCTGCCATAACATTTTCAAAATTATACTGTCCAATCAATTTTGTGTTGATAAGTTTCCCCTCTTGTGTCCAATCAACAATATTATTGTCATTTGTTAAATCGTCAGAGGCTATCCAACGTAACGATAGCGTAATGCCATTTTTTTCAATTTTGCCTTGGCAATGTGTAAAGCCTTTTGTGCCATAGTAGATAATACTATGCGGGGGGTTCATATCTTCAAGTTGTTCGTTATCGTAATTTACAAAGGCAATCCCGTCGTTTTCATATAGGTATTTAAATAGTTCTGCTTTTGCTTTTTTTACCCCTTCAAATGAACCAAACCCCTCTAAATGGGCTTTTCCCACATTTGTTATAATACCATAATCGGGGGCAGTAATTTTGCACAGTCTGGCAATTTCTTCAAGGTGGTTGGCGCCCATTTCAACAATGCCAAATTCATGCGAGTGGTTAAAGCTTAATAGTGTGAGTGGCACACCAATATGGTTGTTTAAATTGCCTTTGGTATATGATACTTTGTATTTTTTAGACATTACTCTTGCAATCAGCTCTTTGGTTGTTGTTTTGCCATTTGTGCCGGTAATAGCAATAATGGGTATGCCTAATCTTTTTCTATGTAATTTGGCAAGGTGTTGTAGTTTTGTTAGGGCATCATCAACTAATATGTATTTGTCGTTTTTAACAATTTTGGCATTATCAACTATGGCAAAATCACATTTTTCTAAAGCTTTTTCAGCAAAGTCGTTACCGTCAAAGTTTTCTCCTTTAATTGCAAAAAATAGTGATCCTGCTACTGCTTTTCTACTATCGATACAAATTGTAGGATATTTTAAAAAAAGCTCATATAGTGCTTGGGTATTCATAAATACATGTATAGTTGCTATAAAAAAAGCCCCGAAAATGGGGCCTTTTATATGTGTAAAAAAGTATATTAGTTTCCTTTAGAGTCTCCAACCCTTGTCATAGCACATCTAAATCCTAAATCATCTTGACTTAAATTTTCATCTAAAAATCGGCGTGTGCCTGCTCCTAACCAATAAGTCCTGTCGCGCCACGATCCGCCTTTATAAATACGGGTATGGTCGCTTACCATTGATGTCATTAACGGGTCATTTCTGTCTTTACCTGTATTGTACATTCTTCTTGAGCCCTCTTCGCGAGATGCATCTTCATTTGAATACTCTAAACTTGAAGCAAAATCACCATCTAAGAAATTAATATTATTAGATTTTTGATAATTTCTTCTATTAATAGCTTCTTCTTCAGTAACTTTGCGGTAGCGTAATCTTCCTAAGCTGTCTTTTTCGGCAATATTCCCCTCTTCATCACGAACTAAAGTTTTAAATACATTACCTCTAAACGGACGGAATTCATCAATATCTTGTGATGATAATGTGCGATAAACATCTTGCACCCATTCGTTTACGTTACCAGACATATTGTATAGCCCAAAATCGTTTGGCCAATATGAGTGTGCAGGGGCGGTAATGTCAGCATTATCATTTAATGCTCCTGCTACACCCATCATATCACCTCTTGCTCTAATGTTGTTAGCCATTATTTTGCCTCTATCAGCATTGCTTGGATTGCGTAAAGCATCTCCATTCCATGGATAAATCCTTCTTTCATAAACACGCTCGTCAATTGATGTGCCTACTAAGGCAAGTGCAGCAAATTCCCATTCAGCTTCAGTTGGTAAACGATATTTTGGAAGCAATATACCATCTTCCATACGTACTTTTCTAAAATCTTTATTGGGGTCTAAATCTTCTAACTCTTGTCCAACAGCACCTTCATACTGGTGAGCTAAATAGGCTTCGGTATTAAAATTTTGATCGCCTTGTTGGTTGGGGTCGGGCAAAAGAATACCTTTTTCTATTAACATTATTTCATTTACCCGGTCGGTTCGCCATTGGCAAAAATCGTTTGCTTGTAACCAATTAACACCAACTACGGGATACGATGCATAAGCAGGATGCCTGAAATAATATTCAACATAAGGTTCATTGTATGACAGCTTTCTTCTCCAAACTAAAGTGTCGGGTAAAGCTTTACGGTAAACCTCGGGGTAATCAATAAAAACCCTGCTAATCCAGTATAAGTATTCTCTGTAATCAACATTTCTAATTTCGGTTTCATCCATATAAAAGGTTGAAACTGTTACTGTTCTCGGAATATTGTTCCAGTCGTAAACTATATCTTGTTCCGAACGACCCATTGTAAATGAACCGCCTTCAATTAATACTAAGCCGGGTCCTGTTTCCTGCTCATAAAAGTCGCCATAATACTCATAACCCCCAAAATCAGGATTATTGTACTCCCAACCTGTTGATTGAGAAACACCACCACCAGAACATGACGATAGTAAAAGCGCAACAGCGCAAGACGAAATAATGCTTAATGCTTTCACTTTCATAATAATATACTTTTTTGTATTTCTGTTATGTTTACAAATATAATTAAAAACTTCAATTATTCAGCCCTCACTGCAAAAAAGTGGGACATTTGATTGCTTTATATGTCTTTTTTTTATGTGTTTTAAACAATGTTGTGAACGATATTTCATGCGCCCCAAGGGGTATATTTGTCATTTTTCCAATATTCATATCGTAACTATACGCAAATTTATAGGTTTGGGTTTTATATCCGGCCGAAAAAATTATTGCATCAAAGTCGGGCCTTAAATTATGCCTTACCCATAGCCCACCAATTAAGTTATTATACTGAAACGAAAAACCCCAATTAATATTTTGTTGATAGCCTTGAATTTGTACTAAAATATTTGGCGACAGTATTCGCTGCTGTTTTAACAGCCGTGTATTATAATAGTATAGGTATCCTAAAAATGCTGTATATTTTCGGTTTAACTGCTCATTTGCCGATCTTGAAACACCTTGATATGGTTGTGCAATATGGTCAACCGAAAAACCCGAATAGGTATTTTTATAAAATGCTACAATACCTGCAGAAAAATCGGGGGAAATTTTATTGAAACCACTTTGTATGTTTTCGCCATCTTCATCAAATACTAAATCAGAGGCAAGCAGGTACTTTTGCACAATGCCTGCCTGTAACCCCATACTAATAAACAGTTCAGGGGTGGCTTCAATCATATAACTATAAGCCACATCAAATTTTGGCGATACATATGCACCATTAATCTCGTTTGTTAAAATAACGCCTACGCCACTATTGTATTTTGTGAAACTTTTATCGTACGATGCCCCAAATGAGTGAAATCCCGCATTAGTCCTTAACCATTGGTTGCGGTAAAAAATATTTACCCTGTCGGATTGGGTTGTGCCGGTAAAGGCAGGGTTAAGCACCACAAGGTTAGAGTAAAACTGCGACATGGGCGCATCTTGTGCAAAAGAGGCATTTAACCAAAATGTAATAATTATTGCTACTATATATTTTGCATGTCTATTAATCGGCATTGTTTTTGTAATCTTTTGCGAAATCTAATAATAAAAATGTTAATTTTTGCGTTCTGACAACAAATAAACGTAAAATTTGGAATGATATTTTTTAATTAATTATTTATTGTATGAATAAGATATTAATTGCGGGGTTGTTTATTATTTGTTTTAGTACTGTAATTAGTGCTCAGAATCATATTGTTTCAAAAACTATTAACTGGGATGAGCACATGTCTATAATAGATAGTGCTATTAATACTATTATTAAACAAAAAGGAATATACGCTGCCGATGAATATTTTACCGAAGCTGAAGCTAAATTCAATAATATTACCTTTCTGCCTATCTCTAATAATGAAAAAGAAATTATACCAAGGGAGATGCTTTCAACTAATATATCTATTGATGTTATAGTAGCATATGAGAGAAAAAAACCTATAATTAACTACTCGTTTATTCCATACCGCATAAATCCTGAAACCAATTTAATAGAAAAGGTTGCCGAGTATGAGATTTATTTTACTTTAAAAAGCAATAATTTAAAGGCGGCAAGTGTACTAACATATGCAGCAAATTCATTGCTTAAAAATGGCGATTGGTTTAAAATAAAGGTTAAAACAGCAGGTGTATTTAAACTTACATACGGACAATTAAAAAGTATTGGATTAACACAGCCCGAAAATGTCAGGCTATACTCATACGGAGGCAGACAGTTGCCTTACTTGAATTCTGATGAAGGCTATGATGATTTGCTTGAAATTCCCATAAAAATGGTAAAGGGCAGCGACGGCAGTTTTAACGAAGGCGACTATATTATATTTTTTGCCGAAGGACCTATTACATGGGATTATAACGCAGGGCTTGATATGTTTATACATTCAAAGCATAATTTTTCTAATTACATATACCTGTTTATTAGTGATGCTATGGGCGCAGGCGGGTTAAAAATTGCTGAAATTGATAATGGCGATATAAACACCGATTACACCACAACATCGTTTGATAGCTATAAACATTATGAAGAGGATAATTACAATTTGATAAAATCCGGAAGGACATGGTATAGTGAAAAATATAGTCCGGGTAGTTCTGAGACTTTTGATTTTGCTTTTCCGAATATTATTAGTGCCGAAAAGGCAAAAGTTTATATTAGCGTTGCCGGCAGAAAAAAAACAGAGTCGCAAACTTGTTATTTTGGTGTTTCTGATAACAATACCGAATTGGGTAAAATTGAGATAACCAAAAGTTATGGAAAATATGTATATGCATATGGCTATAACCGTATATTTGATATTGCGAACCCATCAACATCAATAAATCTAAAACTTTCGTTTGTTGGTGTGAGTTCTGATATGATGGGGTATCTGGATTTTGTGTGTGTTAACACCCGCGAAAAATTAAAAATGCATGGCAGCCAATTTACGTTTCGAGATAAATTTACAAATAAAAAAAACACAAAGTTTGATATTGATAATACCGGAAAGACAATTACTATTTGGAATATTACCGATGCAACAAAACCTTATGAGGTTAAGTTGACAGAACAAAACAGCATATCATCGTTTAAAATACCTGCCGATACTATCCAGCAGTTTGTCGCTTTTGACGGGTCAAGTTTTTTAACGCCAACAATTGAAGGAGACGATTTGGGGTTGGTTAAAAACCAAGACCTGCACGGGGCGGGTTTTTATGATATGGTTATTGTTACGCACCCTAAATTTCAAGAGCAGGCCGAAGAGCTTGCCGAGTTACACCGCTCTTATGACAACCTTACGGTATTGGTAACACAGCCGCAGGTTATTTATAATGAGTTTTCATCGGGCACAATCGATATTTCGGCCATCAGGAATTTTATGCGGATGTTGTACGATAAAGCAAATACCGATGATGAGATGCCAAAATATTTGCTGCTTTTTGGTGACGGCTCATACGATAATTGGAATACAGGTCCAGAAAATAGCAATTTGATACTAACTTATCAAAGTTTTTACTCTTTAGGTGGAACTTTAAGTTATGTTGCCGATGATTATTATGGTTTGCTTAGTTTTGGAGAAGGAGAGGTTGGGAGTGGTAACAGCTCTAAAATACATGGTTTGCTTGATATTGGCATAGGTCGGTTTCCGGTAAAAACGGTTGATGAGGCTAAATTAATGGTTAATAAGGTTAAGCACTACATATCGCCCGAGTCGTTTGGCAATTGGAAGACAAACATATGCTTTATTGGCGATGATGGTGATGATAGTAATGACCATACAACACAGCCCGAGGCAATTGACAGGGATATAATAAAAGTATTAAATCCTGAATACAATGTAAATAAAATATACCTTGATGCTTACAAACAAGTATCAACCCCTGCCGGGCAAAGATACCCAGATGTTACCGATGCAATAAACAGGCAGGTTGAAAAGGGTGCATTGATTATTGACTATGTTGGGCATGGTAACCCGCGTATTTTGGCCCATGAGCAAATTTTGACTACAACCGATGTTAGAAACTGGAACAACTGGGATAAATTGTCGGTATTTGTTACGGCAAGCTGCGAGGTAGGGCGTTTTGATGATTTTGAACGCACATCGTTGGGCGAGTGGATGGTTTTAAGCCCGAATGGTGGAGGTGTTGCCGCCTTAACAACAACAAGGGTAGTTTATTCGGGCAACAACAATATGCTTAACAGAGATTTTTTTAGGAATGCTTTTAAAAGCGAATTAAGGCTTGGCGATATAATACGTATAGCAAAAAACAAACAGGGGGCAACCGATATAAATCATAGAAACTTCTCATTGCTTGGCGATCCGGCAATAAAGCTTGCCGTTCCCGAAAATAAAATAGTGATAGGCATCATTAATGATAATTTTTTGCCCGTAAAAACAACCGATAATATTATGCAAACAGGCTTAAGCGGTGGCAAAAACTTTAAAAGTGCGGTAATGTATGAACCGGGCGATACCATTAACGCTTTATCGAAAGCCTCGGTTGAGGGCTATATCGACGATAAGGATGGCAACCCACTTAACAAAGATGGCGTTTTATATATCACCGTTTATGATAAAATGGATACTCTGCATACCTATGGACAAGATAATGCACCTGTGGAATTTATACTTCAAGATAAAATACTCTATAAAGGAAAGGCAAGCATTACACAAGGCTATTTCAACTTTGAGTTTATTGTGCCAAAAGATATAAATTATAAGTTTGGTAAGGGTAAATTAAGTTTGTATGCAGTTATTGATTCAACAAAAGAGGCCATAGGGTATTCCGATAATATAATAATTGGTGGTAATGCCGATGATATAGAAAGCGATTTTGGTGGACCGGAAATTTCGCTTTTTATGAACGACACACTATTTGTTAATGGAGGAAT
The DNA here is from genome assembly GCA_964419235.1 of uncultured Bacteroidales bacterium. Taxonomy (GTDB): domain Bacteria; phylum Bacteroidota; class Bacteroidia; order Bacteroidales; family SZUA-534; genus GH45. The sequence continues at coordinate 5,810 of CAYQPP010000007.1, read as the reverse complement.
AACCAACGAAAATCCAATTTTTATTGCACAATTAAAAGACTTAATGGGTATTAACACTACCGGAAACGGGTTTGGGCATAACATTACTGCAATATTAGACGGTAATCAGGATAATGTTTATATTTTGAATAACTATTATGAGGGGTACATTGATAAATATAATAGTGGAGAAGTAAATTACCAGCTGTATAATTTAGAACCGGGCTATCATTATATCAATTTTAAATCATGGGATATTTATAATAATAGTGCCGAGGCCATGATTGAATTTTATGTGCATGATGGCAATGATATGGTTATTGAAAACATGTACAATTCGCCTAACCCGTTTAATAATATAACCGAGTTTTCTTTTGAGCATAATCAATCATCTGAAACTTTTGATATTACTATTCGTATTTTTGATGTTATGGGGAATAAGGTTGCTGAATTAAATCAAAAAAATTCAAGCTCGGGCTATGCAATTACACCAATTCAATGGGACGGAACAAATTCGGTGGGTGCAAAACTTCCAAAAGGAGTATATGTTTATCGTACCGAAATTACTGCTACTGATGGTAGAAAAACACACAAATCATCAAAATTGATGATTTTTTAAATAATAAAATGCTATAAAAACAGTTTGTATTTCTAAATTTGCGTGATTTTAAATAAAACAAAACAGCCAATGGCTGAAATAAATATGGGGGCAGGCATAAGTTTAATTGTAACTGCTTATTAAACAACACAGTATATAATTGTAAATATATAATAATAATGAATAGAAAAATTTTATATCTAATAATAGGAATTGTTATTTTAAACATAAATAATGTAACCGCCCAACAGAGTGATGATTATGATCAAGTACTTGGGCAAGAATTAAATGCAATAACAACAGGCGTTCCATTTTTGATGATAGCTCCTGATTCGCGTTCGGGGGCAATGGGCGATGCCGGAGTTTCCCTATCGCCCGACGGGTATTCACAACATTGGAATTCATCAAAATTAGCCTTTATTAACGACCCTGTGGGGGTTACAATTAGCTACACCCCTTGGTTAAAAAAGCTGGTTGCCGATATGAGCCTTGCATATGTTGCAGGATATTACAAATTAGACAAAAACCAGACATTAGGAGCAGGGCTCAGATATTTTTCGATGGGCGAGATACTTTTTACCGATGAAAATGGCGACCCGATTGGAAATTATTCTCCGCATGAGTTTGCTTTTGATTTATCGTATAACAGAAAACTGTCCGACCATTTTTCGATGGGTATAGTAGGAAGGTATATTTACTCGAATTTAACCGGAGGGCAATCTGAAGGTTCGGAGGCAGGTAAATCGGTAGCCATGGATATAAATGGTTATTATGTCAATAAACTTAAAATATCAGATTATAAAGGTACATGGGCAGCAGGCTTTAACATATCGAATATTGGCGCAAAAATTGGATATACCGAGCAAGAAAAAAACTTTATCCCTACCAACTTGAGGCTTGGCGGCTCAATGACACTTGATTTTGATGATTACAACAGCATGACTGCCACTCTTGACATAAATAAACTATTGGTGCCGACACCTCCTGTTTATTTTAGTGAGGGAGAGGAGATGCCCGACGGTTCTATTTCAGAAGGAGGAAACGATCCTGAGAACATAAAAGCAGGAAAAGACCCAAACGTATCGGTGGCACAGGGTATGATACAGTCGTTTTACGATGCGCCTCGCGGATTTGACGAGGAGATGGAGGAGATAAGCTATGCAGTTGGTTTAGAATACTGGTATGCCAAGCAATTTGCAATACGCGGTGGATATTTTCATGAGAATCAATACAAAGGCAACCGTAAATATTTTACTGCTGGTATAGGGCTTAAAATGAACGTGTTCGGGCTCGATTTTTCGTACTTGATACCTGCCGGTAGCTTTAATAACAGTCCATTGTCAAACACATGGCGCTTTTCACTTATATTTGATATAGCAGGTTTTAAAAAACAATAAAAAAATGGATTTCCGTATTGGATTTGGATACGACGTACACCGCCTGGCTAAGGGAGAAACCTTTACGCTGGGCGGAATTGTTATACCCCACAGCAAAGGTTCTGTTGGGCACTCTGACGGCGACACCCTTATTCATGCCATTTGCGATGCTCTTTTGGGTGCTGCCAATATGCGCGATATAGGCTACCATTTTCCCGATACGGATAGCGATTATAAAAATATTGACAGTAAAATATTATTAAAAAAAACCGTTGATATAATTGCAGGCAAAGGTTATTCCATTGGCAATATCGACTCGACAATAAGTCTGCAAAACCCCAAAATAAAAGATTATATCCCAACAATGCAGTCGGTTCTTGCGAAAGTTTGCCGAATTGACCAAGACAATATTGCAATAAAAGCCACAACTACCGAAAAACTGGGTTTTGAAGGCAGGGAGGAAGGGGTGTCTGTTCATGCGGTTGTTTTAATAAAAAAAATAGATTAATCAAAAGAATTCCTCGAGGCTTTGCCTCGGGGTTCCATATATTCTCCCCTAATTTTCAGGGGAGATATCAACCGGCAATTGCCGGTTGATAGAGGGGGTAAAATAATGAAAATTCGATTTTCAGCTTTTGGTCTGAAATAAAGTTGGTGTAATACCCCGTGGCAGAACCGAGGGGATAGTCAATTTTAAGAATTTTCTTTATTTACAATCGGTTTCAAAACAAAAGACATCATAATAATTTAAGCAGTTAACTTAAATATAAAGATGTGAACCTTCATGCGAGGGAGGCTCACCTGAACTACGGGCAAGCCTGTCCGAATTTCAGGCATACACAGGATATAGCAAAAACAAACACTTAAACACGTTTAATACAGATGAAAACCATTGAATCAATTAATGAATTAGAATCAATTTTAAAAGATAACCTTGGCGTATTGGCATATTTTTCGCACGAAAAGTGCAATGTGTGCAAAACGCTTAAACCAAAATTGGCAGAGTACTTTTCAAATCATTTTCCTAAAATTCAGAAAGTTTATGTTGATATTGAAAAACTCCCTGAACTGGCTGCACAATACTCAATATTTACCGTGCCGGTAATTCTAATATTTTTTGAGGGCAAAGAGACTTATAGAAAAGCGAGGGCTATTGGTGTTCAAGAATTGGCAGGATTAGTTGAAAGGCCCTATTCTATTATTTTTGATTAAAATTTTTTCCGCTTTTATTTGGCACAACTCTTGACTATTACGTACTTTCGCTTTATTAAAGGTATTTACTGACACAATGTCGTAATAAACAACATTTTTATAAACAGCACAAGGCTGTAATATTTAAGTTTTATGACATTCATTTGTAACTACCTATTAAACAATGATATATATTTAAGAGAATTGGCTATATGGAGAATTTTAATTTAGATAAGATACTATTGACAGAAAATGAAGTAGATGATGCAGAATTTTTTCCGATTATATCAGATGAAGATCAATCAAATATAGAAAATTTTAAATTTCCCGAACTTTTATCTATCTTGCCTTTACGCAATATGGTACTGTTTCCGGGAGTTGTAATGCCAATTAATGTTGGCAGGGATAAGTCGATGCGGCTTATAAAAGAAGCTTTTAAAAACGATAAAATAATAGGTACGGTATCGCAAATTGACCCTAATATTGAGGAGCCAAAAAAGGAGGATTTGAACCGTTTTGGGGTTGTGGCATCAATAATGAAAATATTAGAGATGCCTGACAACTCTACTACCGTAATCATTCAAGGCAAAAAACGATTTGCAGTAAAAGAGTTTCTGTCGGAGGAGCCATATTTTACTGCTTACGTAAGTGGGCTCGATGAACATATGCCACAGGAGGAGCAAAGCGAGGAGTTTGAGGCATTGGTTGGTTCAATAAAAGACCTGTCGATGAAAATCATTAAACTATCGCCAAATATACCGTCGGAGGCAGTTTTTGCCATTAAAAATATTGACAACCCATTTTTTTTAATAAATTTTATCTGTTCAAACAGCGAGTTGAAAGTTGGCGATAAGCAAAAATTGTTAGAAGAGCCCGACCTGTTCGAGCGCAGTATAAAATTGTTGGAATTTCTCTCGAAAGAGATACAAATGCTTGAGCTGAAAGACGATATACAGCGTAAGGTAAAATCGGAGTTAGACCAAAACCAGCGCGAGTTTTTATTAAACCAGCAGATTAAAACCATACAGAACGAACTGGGAGGCAATCCCGTTGAAAAAGATATTGAAGAGCTTAAAACAAAGGCAAAAGATAAAAAATGGAATAAAGAGGTTGGCGAGCTTTTTGAAAAAGAGGCCGAAAAATTATTAAGGCTTAACCCTGCAACCGGCGAATATTCGGTTCAGCTAAATTATTTACAAACACTGCTCGACTTACCATGGAACGAGTTTAGCAAAGACAAGTTTGATATGCAGCTTGCCACAAAAATACTCGACCGCGACCATTTTGGATTAGAAAAAGTTAAAGACCGTATTTTAGAGCATTTGGCAGTTTTAAAGCTTAAAGGCGACCTTAAATCGCCAATACTTTGCCTGTTTGGTCCTCCGGGGGTTGGTAAAACATCATTAGGCAAGTCAGTTGCCGAGGCATTGGGGCGCAAATATATACGAATGTCGTTGGGTGGGCTGCACGATGAAGCCGAAATACGAGGACACCGAAAAACATATATCGGCGCTATGCCGGGACGTATTATCCAGAATATAAAAAAGGCAGGCACATCAAATCCTGTATTTATTCTTGACGAGATTGATAAAGTATCGAAAGATTTTCATGGCGACCCCGCATCGGCATTGCTTGAGGTGCTCGACCCCGAACAAAATAGTGCATTCCACGACAATTACCTTGACATAGATTACGATTTGTCGAAAGTAATGTTTATTGCCACCGCAAACACAATAGGCAGCATTAGCCCACCACTACGCGACCGTATGGAGATGATTGATGTGAGCGGGTATATTGTTGAAGAAAAAATTGAGATTGCCAACCGCCACCTTGTTCCAAAACAGCTGAAAAACCACGGTGTTAAAAAAAGTGCGGTAACATTTCCTAAAGCTACTTTAGAGAGTATTGTTGTCGGCTATACGCGCGAATCGGGTGTTAGGGAATTAGATAAAAGGCTTGCGCAGGCTGCAAGGCGCATAGCTAAACGTATTGCTTTTGATGAGCCTTTTGATAAAAAGGTTTTGCCCGAGCATTTGGAAAAGCTGTTGGGTAAGCAGATATATAATAAAGAGATGTATGATGGCAATGAATTTGCCGGTGTAGTTACAGGGTTGGCATGGACAGCTGTGGGTGGCGATATTTTGTATATTGAAACCAGTCTGAGTCAAGGCAAAGGAAAATTGACTATTACCGGTAACTTAGGCGACGTAATGAAAGAATCGACAGTTATTGCGCTTGAAATAATAAAATCGAGGGCAGGCAGCTTAAAAATAAAAAACGAAACATTCGACAATTGGAACGTACATGTGCATGTGCCCGAAGGGGCTATCCCAAAAGACGGACCGTCGGCAGGGATAACAATGGTAACATCGTTGGCATCGGCTTTTACACAGCGCAAAATAAAAAAGGGGTTGGCCATGACAGGCGAAATAACTTTACGCGGAAAAGTGCTGCCTGTTGGCGGGATACGTGAAAAGATACTTGCTGCAAAACGTGCCAATTTAACCGATATTGTTTTATCAAAACAAAACCAAAAGGATATAAGCGATATAAAACCGGCATATGTAAAAGGCCTTAAATTTCATTATGTTGAAACAATTGATGAGGTGCTGGATATTGCATTATTAAAACAAAAAATTAACAACCCTTTGAATTTGGAGGTAAAG
>CAYQPP010000006.1:5394-31717 GCA_964419235.1 uncultured Bacteroidales bacterium | reverse complement strand
GTGTTGAATCAAATGCAGCAATAAAAACCTCAGCTTTATAATCACTACCTTTCATTACATAATTTGAGTTGGCAATTACGGTAGCTTCCATTTTATTCACTTTATAATCGCCTGCACTAATTTGGCTGAATAAATAATTTATTACATCTGTTTCCATGTTAGCAACATCTGTCTGTAATTTTGCAAGCATAACAAAATCTGCTATTAAAGGCATATGTGAAAAATTTATCTCAACCCAAGTGTGCTCAATATTTTCTTTATCTTTATGTCCATGAGTCGAAAGTGTATTTTCAATATTATTTCTTAATGTTTTCTCACTTTTTGGAACAATATTTAATAATAACTCTCTATACTCATCTATCATTTTTTTTAATGGGGCACCATGTTTTTTTCCTAAAGGACCAAAATATTCGAACCCTTTATCAATATTATCTTTTTGCGACAATCTTTCGGTTACAAATTTACCATCTACAACAGCTTCTGTTTCTTCTCCTTCAGCATATTTTGCTAAACCTACTTTATGTCCTTCAAGTGTTTCAAACAATTCTTTAGCAGAATGCCTTACATTATCTGATTTATCTTTCCAAGATTTAACTTTTGCTTCATTTTGCATAAAAGCTTTATCAAACTCATTGTAAGTTTTTTCGTTTTTATTAATAGAATTAGCTACTGTTTTCTCTAAACTATCACTAACAAGGACAAACGAGTTAAGCACCTCTTTTGATACGTTTAAAGCTAACATAGCTGTTAAAAATAGGTACATTAGACCTATCATTTTCTGCCGTGGGGTTTCTTTACCGTGACCCATAGAATATTAGATTCTTTATTTATTAAAATTTAAAGACGATAGCATATTTCCGTAAATACTATTTAAGGATGCTATATTATTCTCTAATTCCTGTACACCACTATTTAGCTTATTAGTATGCTCAATGGTTTGATGTATATTATCTACTACTCCTTTTAAATTGGAGTAATATTCGTTTGATGATTCAACTTGTTCATTTAAGTTCTTTACCTGCAACTCATACACAGCATTTAAAGATGCTAAATTTGAGTTCAAACTGCCTAATTTTTCCGAATAAGCATTCCCTTCACTTCCAACTGTTTCAATTTCTTGAGTTAATTTGTCGGCAAAAGTTGTGTAGGCTTCTGTTAACTGTGCGCTTGATTCATTAAAAGTAAGTGCAGTTTTTGAATATGATTCTGCTAAGGTTCCAACTGATTCTTGAAGGGCTTCAGATGATTTTCTGTATGTTTCATCTAATTTGCCAACCGATTCTGATGCACCTTGCATTTTTGAAACAAAATCTTTTGTGGCAACTCCTGCTTCACTAATATCCGATAATTTATCGGCAGTTTTGCTGAGGTTGTTAAGCCCCTCGCCAAGTTTGTCAAATATTTCAGGTCCTATATCAGCCTTTTCAAGTAGTTCGTCGAATTTTAACAATGCCGACGGGCTGCCTCCTCCGCCACCATAAGATACTCCGCCTGCTGCTGGTGCAACTGTGCCGTCGCCACCACCTCCTGTGGCAACTCCACCACCTACTCCGCCTCCAACGGGAACTCCAACAACTTGAGGCATTTCTTGTACTCTGTCAAATCTTCTTGTTTGACTATCATCATCATCAAAATCATCAGTTAAACCTGCTAACTCAGGATAAACCAAAGTCCAGTCAAGTTCTTCATGTAAAGGTTCAAATGCTGAGAAAAAGAAGATTAGGGCTTCAATTATTAAACCTGTAGTAAGCATAAATGATGCCCCCGGAAAGTGTTGAATTTTGAATAGGGCTCCAATAAGTACTACTGATGCACCCCACCCATAAACATACGTCATAAAAACTTTATAGCCTTTACTCTCAACTAGTTCGGTTATACTAAACATAGCTCTTTTTTATTATTTATTATTTTTAATAGACTTTTGATTTTGCTCCAACTTGGTCAGGACCCATAAATGATCTTACACAACGAAACCCTATATATGATTTTGCTGTATCTTGATATTCATAAGTTCTTGTAGCATTTTGTAAATAGTATCCTATATCTTTCCACGACCCGCCTCTAATAACTTTTCTTTTCAATGCCGGAGGATCATCTGGTAATGCATGGTACAAATAATATGGATTCATGTCGTGTGTAAAACTATAAGCGCTTTCGTCAAATGCGTTTGCAGTCCACTCTGCTACATTACCAGCCATATCATATAAACCAAAATCATTGGCTTCATATATACCAACTTCAACAGTATGCAAACCACCATCATCAACATAATCGCCTCTCATAGGTTTAAAATTGGCAAGGAAACAACCTTTGTCATTTCTTGTATAAGGCCCTCCCCAAGGATATACTGCTAAATCAAGTCCTCCGCGTGCGGCATATTCCCATTCCGATTCCATGGGTAATCTATAATCGTTTACAGAAAACTCTCCAACTGAGGATAAATATGAATTCATATACATTGTTCTCCAATTGCTAAAGGCACTAGCTTGTTTCCAAGTTACGCCAACCACTGGATAATTATCATATGATGCATGCCAAAAATACATATTTGCCATAGGTTCATTATAAGAAAATGAAAAATCGCCTATCCAGCATAATGTATCGGGGTAAACATTTACCATATCACGCATTATAAATGAACTTCTGTCTTTTATTGGAACTTTTTTTCCGTCTAAGTCAACAAATTCACCATCATATTGACCTGTTTTATAGTTATAATGGCGACGGTTTTCGTTTTCAAAAGTAAATTTGGTTGCGGCTTGTTTATAATCAATCCAAAAATATTCATAATTTAATTTTCGGGGGTCAATAGTTTTTCTTCTATAAAACCTTTCATGTTCCGGATAATATAGATCTTCCAGAATCTCATTTTCTTCTTCTCCGTTCCAAATTATCTCTTCACTCCAGTTAATATATGGTGGGTCAATCTCTTCCCCATACATATCTTCTGAAATTAGATATTCATCAATTTGTTCTCCGAGCATTCTATATGCTAAAGAATCGCGAACCCAATATACAAATTGTCGATATTCGTTATTTGTTATTTCTGTTTCATCCATCCAATATGATGCTATTGAAACATTTTTTGACTGTGCTGTAGAAGCCCAAGGCACATCTTGATCGTTTGGTCCCATGCGGTAACTACCTTTGGGCACCTTTACCATTCCATTTGGTGGAGCTGCATACCACGGAGCTCTGTCTTGAACTCCAGTAAGTTCTCCTCCATCGTAATTAGCGCATCCTACAAAAATAATTAAAATGCAACCTAAAAATGTTAACTTTTTCATAGTCTATACAAATATTTTAAAAATATAAAAATGAGCATAATAAATTAAAAAACCAAATTAAAGAAACCGCACGCTTTTATATTTGCGATTATCTTTGTCAATATCAAGGCTAAATGAATAGCCTGCCATAAACTCAAACGAACCTTTTCCGATTTTTATTATACGCGACGTTGTAAGATCGTACGAAACGGCTGCATGAATACCGCTTGGTAAATCAATGCCTGCTATAAAAATTACGGCATCGGTTGGTTTGTATGACATTCCGCCAAAAAACCTTTTATTATATGTTACTATTCCTGATATGTTTATTTGTGTTGATGCAAAATCGGTGGCAACAAACGCCCCCGGCTGAATTGAGAACATTGGATTTGGCATTTGATAGTCATACCCTGTACTAAAATATACCTGTTTGCCAATTAGTTTTTGTTTGCCAGTTGATGATCCTTCATTTGATAAATATTCTACTTGTGTGTCAAAAATATTTCTGCTTGATATGCTCAAAAATAAATTATCTGCTCTATAAAAAACACCCAAATTTGCATCAAACAACATAGGCTGTTGGCTTAAGTTTGATGGTATTATCCCATCGCTACTGCCATTAGTGCCGTCGGGGGCTTTCCATTCTGCTCCATCAGCAAATCCATGGCTTACCATATTTAGTCCTATACCTATTCCCACTTCGCCTTGTATTAAACTTTTTCTGTACGCATACGAAATATTTAGCTCAGTGTTACTAAAATTTCCATATCCGTCATTTACAATAGATAAGCCAACGCCATGCCTTTGTCTAAAAAGTTTGAAAGGGGCATCAACATTAAATGTTTGTGTTCTTGGAGCTCCGGGAAATTTCATCCATTGTTCGCGCACCAATACCCTTGCTTCAATATCATTACCATCACCAGCATACCCAGGGTTATAATACATTTGATTAAACATGGGCAGGCTCGAATAATTACCATTTTGGGCAAATGTTTGTCCAAAAAAGCTAACGGCTACTATAATTAATAAATATTTTAAATGCATTGATTATCAGCAATTCTTTTACTATGCGGTTTAAATGGTAAAAATAAATAAATTTTTTATCGTTCAGCAAGTTTAATAAATTATTTGCAAATAATAAACGATTTAAGAGTAAAGGTAGTATAATTAATACAATATTATTGTAATAGATTTGTAGTTTTTTAGACTTTGAGTAACTAAAAAAGAGCTATTGTGTTGATAATCTGCTATTTAATATAATAATTAATGTTAAAGGGTAAATTATAGAATGGTTTTTATTTTAAATAGCGGCTAATATTTTTCCAAATACGGTCGGGTATTTCGTTTTTGCAGGCTTTTTGATAATCGTTTTCGCTGCATGAGATTATTTTGGTTTTTCCGTTTTTTCCTGTTGGCACTTCAGCCCAAAAGCGTTTATTTTGTCTGTTTTCGTAAAAAACCAAATCGGAATCAATTTTTTCAAGCTTTACATATATTTTTTTGTATGAGCTGATTTTTTTGTTGGGGTAATCATTTTTACGCTGCGACACACCATATATAAAATGCCAAATAATTTGTGCTATTAAGTGAGCTGCTTGTCCATTATTATCGAGGTTTTTTTGATATTCAAAAAGCGAAAACAGTTTTAATTTGTCGCTAAGCCCCGACAGGCTGGCTAACTGACAAGCCTCTTCGGTATATAACCCGTTTGGGCTTAAAAATGATGCTGCGGGGCAGTCGGTTTGGCGTATGGCCGAAATGTCAAACGATACAATATCGGAATCTCTAAGTATGGGTTCTATTTGATTAAAACTATTGCGGACAGCCCCCAGCCTATATAAATCGCAACCGTTTTTGTTTGCCAAGCTTAACCTATTTGGTGGTACAAAATACGATTGATATCCCATTATTGAGATAAGCAGTTTGTCAGAAAACTCTTGATATAAGCGATTCAGGTAACTGTTGGAATGGAATTCATTGTCGTAATTGTCGATTATTGCATCAATTACTGTTAACTCGCTTTCGTTTTGTTGGTTTGGCAAAGCCCTTACTAATGGTACTGTTATGTCTTGCGACCCCCCTATAATAACAGGAATGATATTTTGTTGCAAAAGTTTGTTTACAACATATTTTACCGATGCATAAGTATCTTTAACTAATTTGCCGGATTTAAGGTTTCCGAGATCAATTACATTTAGCCTTGGTATTTCGGCAAGTTTATAAAAATATGAGCGTATTAAATTAGTGTCAGAATCAAATGAGCCGTTAAATGCATTTCTTGTTTCAGTAATGCCAAATAAAGCTATTTGTGCTGTTTTGTTTTTATCAAAAGCATTATTTAAAAGGCAACTATTTCCATATGCCCCTTCGGTATATCTACTATTTTTAAATTCTTGATTTACAGGATTAAAATAATCCTTAAGTTCAATCATATTCTATTTCTTTTTTTTACGGCTTGTTTTTGCAGGGGCTTTTTTAATTATCTCCATGCAATTTTCGATAGTAAGGTCTTTTGCCTCGGTGGCGTCTTTTCCTTTTGGAATTCTGTAATTTTGCTTGTTATAAGCAATGTATGGTCCATATCGTCCGTTCAAAATTTGGATTTCGCCATCTTTGCCTTGAAAAATATTGATTATTTTATTTTTATCAGCTTCCCTTTTTGCGTTTATCAATTCAATAGCCCTGTCTATTTCAACCGTGTAGGGGTCGTCAATATCTTTTTTTAATGAATAGAATTTATTGTCGTGGCGAATGTAAGGTCCGAAACGACCGATGGCTGCAGTAACTTTTTTGCCTTCAAATTCGCCAACGTCGCGGGGCAGTTTAAATAGTTCTAAGGCTTCGTCAAGGGTTATTGTTTCAATATGTTGATCGCGTCGCATGCCTGCAAACTGTGGTTTTTCTTCGTCGTCGTTTGTGCCAATTTGTGCCATAGGGCCATAGCGGCCAATTTTTACGATTACGGGTTTTCCTGTTTTGGGGTCTTCGCCAAGATGTCGCTCTCCGCTTTTTCGTCCGGCAATTTCAAGGGCTGCATCAATACTTTTATGAAATGGGTTGTAAAATTTGTCAATCATCTCATGCCATACCAAATTTCCGATAGCAATATCGTCAAACTCTTTTTCGACATTTGCTGTAAAGTTAAAATCTAAAATATTAGGGAACTGCTCAAGCAGGTAGTCATTAACTACCATTCCTATATCGGTTGGGAAAAGTTTACTTTTTTCGGTGCCAAATGTTTCTGTTTTATCTTCTTTTGTAAGCTTATTATTATCGAGCATATAATATTTATATGTACGCTCTTTGCCCGGCCTATCCTCTTTAATTACATAGCCCCTGTTTTGTATGGTGCTAATTGTTGGCGCATAGGTTGATGGACGCCCGATACCAAGCTCCTCGAGTTTTCGTACCAAGCTGGCCTCGGTAAACCGTGGCGGGTGTAGCGAGAATTTTTCAATACCTGTTATTTGTCCAAATGAAAGGTTGTCGCCGGCTTTAATTTGCGGAAGTAAACCTCCGGCTTTCTCTTCCTCTTCGTCGTCGGTTGATTCTATGTAAAGCTTTAAAAAACCGTCAAATTTTATCATTTCGCCTTGAGCAACAAACTTGTTTTTACTGTCTGAAATATCAATATTGATAGTGGTTTTTTCAAGCTCGGCATCACTCATTAATGATGCTAATGTACGTTTCCAAATAAGTTCATACAGCCTTTTTTCGTTTGCGTTGCCCGAAATTGTTGGCTTGTTCAAATATGTTGGTCTTATGGCTTCGTGAGCTTCTTGTGCTCCTTTGCTTTTTGTTTTGTATTTTCTTACTTTCAAGTATTTCTCGCCAAACTCTTTTTTAATCTCATTTACGGCTGCTCCAATTGCGGTTTCCGATAGGTTTACCGAATCGGTTCTCATATATGTGATTTTACCTGCTTCGTACAATTTTTGTGCAAGGGTCATGGTTTGCGATACTGAATATCCGAATTTACGGCTGGCCTCTTGCTGTAATGTTGATGTTGTAAACGGGGCTGCCGGCGAGCGTTTTGCGGGTTTTTTTGATATGTCGGAAACGGTAAAAGACGCCTGTTTGCAAACATTCAGAAAATCTTCGGCTGCCTTAGGCTGCTCAAACCGTTGGTTTAATTCTGCTTTTAAGTCAATAGCCTTTTCGTTGGCTTTAATAAAATTTGCTTGAACACGGAATGCCGATTTAGGTTTAAAATTAATTATATCGCGCTCGCGCTCAACTATTAAGCGTACCGAAACCGATTGTACCCTGCCTGCCGACAAGGACGGCTTTACTTTTTTCCACAATACCGGTGATAGTTCAAACCCCACCAGCCTGTCGAGTACCCTGCGGGCTTGTTGTGCGTTTACAAGGTTTACATCAATCTCGCGCGGGTTTTCAATAGCTTTAAGAATTGCATCTTTGGTAATTTCATGAAATACTATCCGTCTGGTTTTGGTTTTATCTAAACCTAACACTTCATATAAGTGCCATGCAATAGCCTCTCCTTCGCGGTCTTCATCAGATGCCAGCCAAACTATTTTGGCTTCTTTAGCAAGTTTTTTCAGCTCGGCAACTACTTTCTTTTTGTCGGCCGATATTTGATAATTCGGTTTATAACTATTCTCAATATCAATACCAAAATCTTTTTTGGCTAAATCTCTGATATGTCCAAAACTGGATGTTACTATATAATCTTTACCCAAAAACTTTTCGATGGTTTTTGCCTTTGCCGGTGACTCAACAATTACTAAATTATCTTGCATACTTTCAATAATTTATTCTCTAAATTTTTCGCAAATTAAGTCATTAATATATATATATTCAAAATTAATTTGTGTTTCAGTACATAATTTAATTCTATTTTACAGTATTTAGGGTTTGCTAAGAAATACACAATAAGTTCAATGTCAATAACATATAAAATTTTACAACTTGTAAATGCAACCTTTTTGAGCAATAATACCAATAAAGTTTATACTTTTTAATTTCTCAGCAAACCCTATTAAAAGGTTAGAATATTGCATGTTTATAATAGTATTAGGCTTATTTAAATATGAATTTAATAAGTTATATCAAATAATTTAGATAGGTTTATTACTTTTATGCCAAATTCTATATTATTTCAGTTATGGAAAAAATATCGTCAGTAAATTTAAAGAACAGGATTCTCATATGGTCAATAATTTTGTTGCCGGTTCTGTTTTTAATTGTTCTATTTGTAAATATATCGCAGGGTAATTTAGGTTTTATGCCTTCGTTTGAAGAGCTTGAAAACCCGCAAAGCAGTCTTGCTACTGAGGTTTATACCGAAGACAAAGTAATATTGGGCACCTTTTTTAAGGAGAACCGCTCAAGGACAGAGTTTTCTGAATTGTCGCCCTATTTGGTTGATGCGTTGATAGCTACCGAAGATGAGCGTTATTACAGTCATTCGGGAATTGATTTTAGAGGGTTGGTAAGGGTTGTTGTTAAAACCATTTTAAGTGGTAATGAAAACTCAGGAGGAGGCAGCACCATTACCCAACAACTGGCAAAAATGCTTTTCCCGCGCGAGAGTTTTAGCAACCCGATGCAAATTGCCGGCCGTAAATTTAAAGAGTGGGTAATTGCAGTAAAGCTTGAAAAAAGCTATACAAAAGAAGAAATTATTGCAATGTATTTTAACCAATTTGATTTTTTAAATCTTGCTGTAGGAATAAAATCGGCTACAAATGTATATTTTAGTTGCAGTCCTAATGAGCTGCGATTGGAAGAGGCTGCCATGTTGGTTGGTATGGCTAAAAACCCGTCGTTGTATAATCCGCTTCGAAGGCCCGAGCAGACAAAAAAACGAAGGAATGTTGTGTTGCGGCAAATGGTAAGAAATGAAAAAATTACTCAGCAACAATACGACTCATTAGCATTGCTGCCTTTAGAGTTAAAATATCAAAAAGTTGACCATAAGCTTGGGTCGGCAACTTATTTTAGAGAGTATTTGCGAACCACATTAAATAAAAGCAAGCCTTTTCGGGAACAGTATTATACATTTGACTCGTTTAAAGAGGACAGCCTGCAATGGGAAACTAACCCGCTTTACGGTTGGTGTAAAAAGAATTTTAAACCCAATGGCGAAAATTACGACCTATATAAAGATGGGTTAAGAATTTATACCACAATAAACTCAAAAATGCAGGTTTTTGCCGAAGAGGCTATAAAAGAGCATCTTAAAAATAATTTGCAAATAGCTTTTGATGCTGAAAAAGACAATCAAAAAAATGCTCCGTTTTCGGGAGATTTGAGCGATGAACAGATGGAGAATATTATGCGCAGAGCTATGAAGAGGAGTGAGAGATACAGGATATTGCGAAAGCAAAAACTATCAATGGATGATATTGAAAAGAATTTTAGAGTGCCTGTTGAAATGACTGTTTTTAGCTGGGGTGGCAAAATTGATACAATAATGACGCCCATGGATTCGATTAGATATTACAAACATTTTTTGTTATCGGGTTTTATGGCTATGGATCCACATTCGGGTTATGTTAAAGCATATGTTGGCGGTATAAATTATGGCGCATTTCAATACGACCATGTTTTACAGGCAAAGCGCCAAATAGGCTCGACCTTTAAGCCTTTTTTATATACTTTAGCCATGCGCGACGGCTTTTCGCCGTGCTATCAGGTACCTAATGTTACTATAACTTTAACCGACCCTACATCGGGAATTCAATGGACACCAAATAGCGGCAGCCGTCAAGAGTATGAGCGTAAAATGGTTTCGTTGCGGTTTGGGTTGCGCAATTCGTTAAATAATATTTCGGCTTGGCTTATGGGGCAATTTAGCCCCAGAGGCGTAATTGATATTGCCCGCAACATGGGGGTAAAAAGTCATATTCCCGAGGTGCTGTCAATTGCTTTGGGCGTTGCCGATTTAACCCTTTACGAAATGGTTGGGGCATACGGTACATATGCAAATAGGGGAGTATATACACAGCCAATTTTTGTTACCCGCATTGAGGATAAAAACGGTAATTTATTGGCTACGTTTACCCCAAATAAAAACGAAGCGATTAATGAAAAAACGGCCTACTTAATGCTTAATATGCTTGAAGGCGTTTATAGACAGGGTACTGCTGTAAGGTTATGGTCAGACAGTTATCCTTACAAGATACATGCACAAATTGCCGCAAAAACGGGTACTACTCAAAACCAATCTGACGGATGGTTTATCGGGATTACCCCAAATCTTGTTGCGGGTGTTTGGACAGGGGCTGAGGACAGGGATGTGCATTTTGAAGGTATTTCGCTTGGGCAAGGGGCTAATATGGCGTTACCTATTTGGGCTATTTTTATGAATAAAATTTATGACGACGGCACTTTAGGGATTACAAAAAGCGACAGGTTTGACAAACCAAATGACTTTAAAGGAGATTTTGACTGCGTTGATATTTCTGATATATCAAACAATGGCTCAGAGTCAGAGGTTGACCCTGAATTATGGTAGGTTAGGACTTGCTGTTTGTGAGTTTTTTAAGATGAAAACAGTTTTGAAAATACCTGCTCAATTTTTTCAACCTCAACTATTTGGATATTGAATTTATTGAAGTTTTGCTTTTTTTGTGCAGGGATAAAAATACGTTTAAAGCCCAGTTTTTCAGCTTCCGAAATACGCAATTCAATCCTACTTGTGGGACGTATTTCGCCCGACAGCCCAATTTCTCCAACAAAACAATTTCCTGCCGGAATAGCCCTATCAACATCTGATGATAATACAGCACAAATAACCGATAAATCAATAGCTGTGTCGGTAACCTTTAAGCCACCGGCAATATTTAAAAAAACATCTTTAGTTGATAGTTTAAAGCCAACCCTTTTTTCTAAAACCGCTAAAAGCATATTTAGCCTGCGGGTATCAAATCCTGTTGATGAGCGCTGGGGTGTTCCGTAAACCGCCGAGCTCACTAATGCCTGAACTTCAATTAAAAGGGGTCTCATCCCCTCGATGGCAGCGCATGTAACTATGCCGCTGTATTGCTCGGAATTATCAGACAACAGGAATTCTGATGGGTTTGGCACCTCTCTTAGTCCGGAGTCTTGCATTTCAAAAATTCCGATTTCGGAAGTAGAACCAAACCGGTTTTTTAGTGCCCGTATAATTCGGTAGTTAAAATTGTTGTCGCCCTCGAATTGCAAAACGGTATCAACAACATGCTCCAATATTTTTGGCCCTGCCAATGAGCCGTCTTTGGTGATATGCCCCACCAACAACACCGGAATTCCATACTCTTTGGCAAAATGTAATAATAGTGTGGTACTTTCTCTTATTTGCGATACCGTGCCCGGCGACGATTCGATATGCTCGGTTCGTAAAGTTTGAATAGAGTCTATTATCAATACATTGGGGGTAAGGTTTTTACATTGATTGATAATGCTTTCGGTTAAAACTTCGGCAAGAAAATAGAGGTTGTCGTTTATGGTTTTAAGGCGGTTTGCTCTCATTTTTATCTGATCGGCGCTCTCTTCGCCCGAAACATATAAAACCTTGCCTTGAAAATTTTGTGCAACCTGTAATAGTAGTGTTGATTTGCCAATTCCGGGTTCGCCCCCGATTAAGGTAACTGACCCCGGCACCAAACCTCCGCCCAGTACCCTGTCAAACTCATTACTGTAGGTTGAAAAACGTTTTTGCAGGTTCTCTTTATGCTCGTTTAATAAAACGGGGCTGTTGCCCGATGCAAAAGAGTTTGAAATAGCGGGGATTTTTGATGATGTGGTTTTAATTTCTTCTGAATAGGTGTTCCACTCGTTACACGACGGACATCGACCTATCCATTTTGGTGATGATGCACCACAGTTTTGACAAACATAAACTGTTTTAGCTTTTGCCATTTTACCGTTTTACCATCTCAATACGTAAATATACGGCATCGGTTGATCCGTCGGGGTGCTTGCGTTTGGTTATTTTAAAATTACTGTCGCTTAATTTATCTACCCAATATTGTCCTCGCGGATCTCCTGCATCTGGTAAATATTCAGGATTATCGGTGCCTTTAAAAATATCGAATGTTGATCCGTCAATATTATATGAATAGTGGATGGAATCTAATTTTTTCTCATTAACCACAGTATATTTGATTAATGCATCGCCTGCATAAAATTGCCAAAATATTTTAACTGTATCTGGTTTGGTAAATGGAATTTGTTCCCAATTGCCAATTAGTTTGTTTTGCTGATCGCCCCTACAACCACCAATTAATGCTACAAATAATAAAATTATACCAGCTTTTAAAAAATCTTTCATCAGTTTATATTTTAACCATTATGGTATTAAGAAAACTATATTTTATTTGTTTTGTATTAACCTATTGGATACTATATTTTTACACAAAATTAAAAATTATATTATCTCATCAAAAATAATTTAGACAGAAATACTGTTCATGCTATGCTAAACCACCTTTTTTAATGATGGATGTAGATGAGTAACCCTCGACAAAAGACAAAGAAACCACTTTTCCGTTGTTTTGGGTAACAATATCGTAGCCAACAATTTCATTGGGTTTGTAATCGCCACCTTTTACAAGTATATCGGGTTTTACATGCTTAATTAAATCATACGGTGTTTCGGTATCGAATGTAATAATTGCATCAATAAAATTAAACGATGCTAACATGTAAGCCCTTGCCATTTCATTATTAATAGGCCTATTATTACCTTTTAATTTTTTTACAGAACTGTCGGTATTTAAGCCAATAATTAGTTTTGTGCCTAAATCGGCAGCTTGCGACAAATATTTTATGTGTCCTAAATGAAGGATATCAAAACAGCCATTTGTAAATACTATTTTTTCATTTTTAAAACGCCATAATGAAAGGAGCCTGTCAATTTGATCGGGTAAGATTAATTTTGATTTTATCAGCTCAAAATGGGTCATAAATGCTACTCAATAATTGAATTGGTGGCAATATCGGGAAAAACAAATGACGGCTTAAACTGTTTGGCTTCTTCAAAATCCATGCTGGCATATGATATTATTATAATAATATCATCAATTTCAACTTTTCGGGCAGCAGGGCCATTCAAGCAAATAGAGCCCGACCCACGTTTGCCTTTAATAACATAGGTTTCAAGGCGCTCACCGTTATTAACGTTTACTATTTGAACTTTTTCGTTCTCAATAATATTGGCAGCGTCCATCAAATATTCATCAATTGTAATACTCCCTACATACTGTAGGTTAGCCTCGGTAACCCGTGCTTTGTGTATTTTCGATTTTACAACCTCAATATTCATTTTAATAAAATTAAATACGGTACAAAGTTAATAATTATAAATGATATTATCTATTAACCTAATTTTTCCTGCCCATACTGCTATGCAACCGGTAAAACAATTATGGCTTTGGATATGTTCAATTTTTTTAAGTGTTTTTGTATCAACTATTTCAAAATACTCAACTTTTAAAAGGGGCGATTTGTTTATTTCATTAATAACCCAATTTTTAATTTGCTCTATGTTGTTAAATGAGTGTATTTTTTGCAATGAGCTCTTTAAAATTTTATTTATTAAGGGTGCGGCTTCTCTATGTTTATTTGTAAGAAGCTGGTTTCTTGAGCTCATGGCCAACCCGTTAGGTTCGCGAATAATGGGGCATGCCACTATTTCAACCTTATAGTTGAGTTTTTCAACCATTTTTTTTATTATGGCTACTTGCTGAAAATCTTTTTGCCCAAAAAATGCTTTATGCGGGTTAACTGCATCAAAAAGTTTTGAAACTATTTGTGCCACGCCTGTAAAATGTCCGGGCCTGTGTTCCCCCTCCATAATTGCGTCAATACCGTCAAAATTAAATGTTCTATCATCTTTTTCAGGATACATCTCTTTTTCGGGCGGGGTAAATACAACATGGCAGCCTGCTTTTTCGAGCATTGCAAAATCTTTTTTTAAATTGCGTGGGTAGTTTTTAAGGTCGTCGGAATTATTAAACTGAGTCGGGTTTACAAAAATACTCGAAATAGTAATATCAGTTTCTATTAAAGAATGGCTAATTAATGATAAATGCCCTTGATGCAAAGCACCCATTGTAGGTACAAAACCTATTTTCATTTTGTTTTGTATTGTTCTATCTACAAATAGCTTAAGCTCTTTTTTGCTGCTAATAATTTGCATTTATATAAATTAAATAGTCAAAATTGACTGCAAAAGAAATTTAAAAAATGGTGATTTCAAAAGAATAACTAAAAAAAGCATCCTTTTTAATAGCTTATATATCATATAGTAACATGTAGCTTATTGAATTTAAGTAATATTTTACTACCTTTGTGCTGTCAAAAAATAAATTGGGAGATTTAGATGGAAAAGAAAAAAGTACTGTTTGTATCACAGGAAATTACGCCTTACCTACCTGAGAGTGAAATAGCAAAAATTGGACGGGAATTGCCACAAGGAATTCAAGAGAGGGGTAAAGAGATTCGTACGTTTATGCCAAAGTTTGGGTCGATTAATGAGCGAAGGAATCAGTTGCATGAGGTTATAAGGCTTTCGGGCATGAACCTGATTATTGATGATACCGACCACCCGTTGATAATAAAGGTAGCATCAATTCAAGCTGCACGAATGCAAGTATATTTTATAGACAACGAAGACTATTTTCAGCGAAAGAGCGTTTTAAAGGATAATGATGGCACGTTCTTTAAAGATAATGACGAAAGGGCTATATTTTTTGCAAGAGGTGTACTTGAAACAGTACAAAAATTGCGTTGGGCACCAGACATAATTCACTGTCACGGTTGGTTTACATCGCTTATTCCTCTTTACATAAAAAAATCGTTTAAAGATAATCCTCTGTTTTCGGATGCTAAAATGATTTATTCGATTTATGATGATAGCTTTAATAATGATTTTGATGGAAGTTTTAATAAAAAACTTGTTTTTGATGGAATTACAAAAGAGGACATAGCAACTATTGCCAAGCCAAATTTTGTGAATTTATCAAAATTGGCTATTGATAATTCTGATGGATTAATAATTGGTAGTGAAAAAATTAATAGTGAAATTGAAGAGTACTCAAATAATAGTGGAAAACCAATACTTACATATAAAAATGATGAGGGGTATATTGATACATACTCAGATTTTTACGATGAAATTCTCTCATAGTATTAACCTTAAAACTATCTCAACTTGAATATAAAATTTAAATTAAAAGCCTTCCTTATGGTAGGCTTTAGTAGCTGTTTGCTATTATCATGCGTTGATGATACAAGCGATGTTGGTCTTGAGCTTCAAAACCCCAACGATAAGGTATATGTGTTTAACGATTCAATAGATATGATTAATACATATACCTACCAACGAAGCGACTCGATTTATTTAAGCCCGTCGTTTATGCTTTTAGGGTATAATAACGATAACAGGCTGGGTGTTTTCGAAAACAATTTTATGACAGAGGTTGCCTTAACAAAATTTGATGTAAATTTTGGGAGTAATCCTGTTGCCGATTCGTTGGTATTGTTTCTTGACTATGCCTATTCATATGGGGACACATCTCAAACCCAAAATATTACTATATATGAATTGAATATGGATTTGTCGATAAATGATACTGCAAATAGCATTCACGGAAGGCCAATGGACGAATCGGTTGTTTCGGAATATTATATACCTACCGAATTGGCTTCCTTTTCGTTTACACCTAATCCTGCCGACACACTGCCTATTAGGATTAAATTGCCTAATACCTTAAGGGATAAGTTGTTGGACACAAAATTTTATGCAACACAAGATACCTTCAGCAATAATATTTTTAGGGGTTTTTACTTTAAAGCAAATGTTATTGCTGACGGTGGCGCCATAAGTTATTTTAATTATGGCAGTTTAACCCGAATGGAGTTGCATTACCACAATGATAATAAGGATAGCATAAAATATATATATGATATAAATGCATCAACATATAAATGCAATATTTTTTATCGTACCCCAAACCCCGATATAAAAAGTTTGCCTATTAAAACCGAGCCCGATTTAAGTTATGAGCAGGAACTGTTTTATATAAAAAACAATAATGCATTTGAAGGCAGGATTGATATTTCAGATTTACAAGCATGGGCTGACACCTTGGGCTATTTTAGCATTAATAAAGCTTTTTTAACAATTTATGCAGAGTTGCCCGAAACACTTTCCGATAGTTTGTATTATCCTCCATCAACCCTTGAGGCATATAAAATTGATAATGATTTTAAGAAAGCTTATTTAGAGGAGTATTATTCATCAAATGGATATTTAAAAATTAATTATGATTCGCTTTTAAATGGACATGGATACCGAGTAAATATTAAAAGTACACTATATAAAACTATTCAAAGCGGAGAAAATACTTTGAGCCTAATTTTAACGACAGATGGTGTAATTAATAAATCAACAGCCAACAGATATATTTTAAAAGGGGCACATAATACCGAACAGCCTATTAAGCTTGAGATTACTTATACTAAATTTAATGTAGAATAAACATGTGTGGAATTGTTGGATATATTGGAGAAAAAGAAGCTTTTCCAATTATAATTAACGGATTAAGGAGATTAGAATATAGGGGATATGACTCTGCCGGAGTCGCACTGTTTAACAATAACACGACTTTATATAAGTGCAAAGGCAAAGTGAGTGATTTAGAGTTGCATATTGGCAAGCAAAATGTAGAGGGAAATATAGGTATAGGGCATACCCGCTGGGCTACACACGGTGAACCAAACGACAAAAACGCCCATCCTCACGAAAGTAATAATAAGAATTTTATTGTAATACATAACGGAATAATTGAAAACTATACCCGCTTAAAAGAGAAACTGATAAGCCGCGGCTATAAATTTAAAAGCGATACCGACACCGAAGTATTGGCAAACCTTATTGAATACATATATTTAAAAGGTGGCATTACCGCCGAAATGGCTGTGCGCCTTGCCCTTACAAAAGTAGTTGGAGCTTATGGCTTGGTTGTTATGTGTAAACACGAGCCCGATAAACTTATAGCTGCACGAAAAGGCAGCCCCTTAGTTATTGGAGTGGGCGAGGGCGAGTATTTTTTGGCCTCGGATGCTACGCCTATTGTAGAATACACAAAAAGTGTTATTTACATGAATGACGATGATGTTGCCATTATAAAAAAAGATGAGCTGCAGTTAAAGACATTAAAAAACGAAGCATTAACCCCAACTATTCAAGAGTTGTCGTTAGATATTGGTGAAATTGATAAAATGGGGTACGATCATTTTATGCTTAAAGAGATTTATGAGCAACCAAAGTCGATTGGCGACACATTTAGGGGGCGTATTAATGATGATTGCACAAATATACATTTGGGTGGCTTGCATGAGGTATGGGGCGAAATTGAAAAAGCACGCCGTATAATTATTATTGCTTGCGGAACATCGTGGCATGCAGGTTTGGTTGGCGAATATCTTTTTGAAGAGTTTGCCAGAGTGCCTGTTGAGGTGGAGTATGGCTCTGAATTTAGATACAGAAAGCCGGTAATATACTCTGATGATGTTGTGATTGCCATAAGCCAAAGTGGTGAAACCGCCGACACCCTTGCTGCCATAAAAATAGCAAAAGAGGCAGGCGCTATGGTATTGGGCGTTTGCAATGTGGTAGGTTCAAGTATTCCGCGCGAAACCGATGCCGGTGTTTATACGCATGCCGGACCTGAAATTGGTGTTGCATCAACAAAAGCATTTACAGCCCAAGTTACCGTGTTAACAATGATGGCTTTAAAATTAGCCCATAATAAATACCAAATTGGCGAAGAACAGTACAAACATTTAATAAAAGAGCTGTCATTAATTCCTGAAAAGATTGAAAAAGCCCTTAATAAAAACAAGCTGATTAAAATTATTGCCGAACTATATAAAGACAGGAGCAATGCACTATATTTAGGGCGCGGGTTTTTATTTCCTGTGGCTTTAGAGGGTGCTTTAAAACTCAAAGAAATTTCATATATACATGCCGAGGGTTATCCGGCTGCCGAAATGAAACATGGCCCTATTGCCTTAATTGATGCCGAAATGCCGGTGGTTGTGGTAGCAACAAAAGACAGCTCGTACGAAAAAATTGTTACTAATATTCAAGAGGTAAAAGCCAGAAATGGGGTAGTAATAGCAGTAGTTACACAAGGCGACGACACTATTAAAAAAATGGCCGATCATGTAATTGAAGTGCCGGAAACACCAGAGCACCTTGCACCTTTAATGTCGGTTATACCATTGCAACTGCTTTCGTACCATATTGCCGTAATGCGCGGGTGTAATGTCGATCAGCCAAGGAATTTGGCAAAATCGGTTACTGTTGAATAATAAGATAACCTGAAAGGTTATTCTATTGGTATCGAGAAGAAGAATGTTGAGCCTATATTTGGTTCACTTTCGACCCAAATTTTACCACCAAGCAATTCTATTATATTTTTTGTTCTTTATTAAAAACGGTAAACGTTTCGGTTGCTATATCAAACTTATTAATGCCGCCGCCGTTGGTGCCAATCCAAATATGTTTTTTGCTCGATGAGTGAATAGAGTTAATTATATTTTCGGACAGGCAATTGCTGCAATTGTTATAATTGTAATAACTTATAAATGTGTCTGTTGAATCAATATATTTTTTAAATCCATAACGGGTTCCAACCCAGATATTTTCCGATAAATCTTCAAAAATTGAGGTAATATCCTTAGAGCGCACTTTTATGGTATCAGAATCAATATATTTAATAAATGTTTGTGTATTATAGTCATACCTATTTAAGCCGCCGCTTTGTGTGCCAATCCATAGCCTACCTTTTGAGTCGCTGTTTAATGCAATAACTTGGTCGTTGCTTATGCTGCCGGGGTTTGTTTTGTCATGTAAAAAATGCTTTATTGAATAACCATCGTAACGGTTTAGTCCATTGTCTGTACCAAACCATATAAAACCGTATTGGTCTTGGGCAATTGCATTTACGGTATTCTGCGAAAGGCCTTGGCTAACTGTTAAATGTTTAAAACGAAATAGGTTGGGTTGCGAAAAAAGCAATGTATTATAAAAACACAGGCTTAAAAATATAAGCATGTATTTTGTTTTTTTACTCATTGCCGTTATTGCTTTTATATTTAAAATTTTTTGGTTTTAATAACCCGAAATATACGTACAAATTTGTAAAGTCTTACCACATTATTAATATTTTTCTATTGGCAAATTATTGTTAAAAATTCAGTACTTCTTTTAATTTTTTATATCCCGACAAACTCACATTAGCTTTTTGTCCGCCTTTTAAAATTGCTATATATGACGATTTTCCGTAAGGCTCTAACCGTTTCACCTCATCAATACGCACTATATACGAGCGGTGCACGCGCACAAACTGTTGAGGGTCTAAATGACTCTCGTAATATTTCATTGTTTTTTCTTTAAGGAAACGGCTTTTGTTGGTATAAAGCATTACATAATCGTCTTTTGCCTCTATATATGTAATGTCTTCAATAGGAATAACATGGATATCCCCTGCTTTTTTAACAACAATCCTAAACAGGTTGTCAGGTTTTTCATTTATTGTTTCTAATACTTTTTGCATTGGTTTTTTAGCTGTATCGTTATTAATATCAGCAAGTTTTGCCTTGGCTTTTTCAAGAGCTTGGTCAAAGCGGTCTTTGGCAAAAGGTTTTAAAAGGTAGTCAACGGCATTTGCCTCAAAGGCTTTTATGGCATATTGGTCGTAAGCCGTTGTAAATATTATTTCGGGGTGCTTATCCATAAGTTCAAGCATCTCAAATCCTGTTATTTTAGGCATCTGTACATCAAGAAAAATCAAATCGGGGTTGTGTTCCTTTATGCCCTTTATGCCTGAAAAGCCATCGGCATATTCAGCGCAAAGCTCTACATCGCGATGCGATTTTAAATAGCTTTTTACAATCTCCCTTGCAGGGGCTTCGTCTTCAATAATAATTACTTTCATTTGTTTAAATTTTGTAATTAATTATAATGTACAGTTTAGGCTTTAATAACAGGTTTATTAGGTATAATCAATATTACCTTAAAATAGTTTTCGGTTTTTTCGATGGTAAACAAATTGTTTAATTGATAAATAATTTTCAACCTCTCTTTTATGTTTTTTATCCCAGTTCCGGTGCCTTTTTGCAAAACAGAATTGGCATCAAAATCATTGCCTATGGTTATCATTGCTTTATTGCCTTCGATATTTTCGCATGCAATATTAACCGTTACCGGCTTAGTGCTCTCATATACGCCGTGTTTAATGGCATTTTCAATTATTGGCTGTAAAATTAAAAATGGCACATTGTGCTCAAGGCAGTTTTTGTTTATGCTTTTATTAAAGATAAGCTTATCGGCAAACCTTATTTTTTCGACTGCTATATAGGTGTCAATATTTTCAATTTCAAGCTTTAGCGGAATAAGGTTATTGGGGTCGTGTGCCAAAGAGTAACGTAGGAATCCCGATAGTTTTATTATCATTTCGTGTGCCTTTTCAGGATTTGTTATTGTTAGCGAGCTTATGGAGTTTAAGCTGTTGAAAAGGAAGTGTGGGTTTATTTGCGACTTTAGTGTTTGCAGTTTGGCTTCGTTTATTTTCTCGCGAAGGTGCGACTCTTGAGTTATATGTTCGCGCAAATTATACCCGTAAATTATTAAATAATAAATCATTACGGTGGCAAAATACAGAAATATGCCTGTAAATACACGCCAATGAATACCATTTTCAACCGATAGAATATAGGTGTCGGAGTCGCTAAAAATAAATTTCAGTATAAAAACAGAGCTGCTAATCCAAAAAACCATTACAAGCGACAATATGCTTAAATGGTATATTATTAGATTTGCAAAAGTGTTTTTTTCTAAATCATTATAAAACACCGGAAACCAGAGTGCAATTCCGAGAAGGGCAAAAACGGTATCAAAAACCAACCCGTCGATAAATGATTTTAGCAAGGGCAGTTCATATAATAAATGGAGTGTTGCAGTATGGATGGTAAGAATAAACATCCATATAGACGTATATATTAAAATATTTCTTATGCTCTCGGTAATCGGGTTTTTCATTGCTATATTAATAGTATTTTAATATGCTTTTACCTCTCCGCCTCCAAAAATGGCGGTTCCTTTTATTATCAATATTTTACTTGGCGCGGCATTTTCGCCTCTTTTGTAAACTTTGCGCTTATCGCTAAAACCACCCATAATTGAGGCTACCTGAACCTGCACGTCCCACTCAGATTTAACAATAATGGTTGTTCCGCCAAAAATACATGCAACCTCCAAAACGGCTATATCCCCATCTATGTCTGCTCTAGTTAAGTCAAGCTCTAAGCCTCCAAAAATAGCAGTAATATTTCCTCCTTTAAGGTTATTGCTGGTAATAATCCTTTTTCCACCACCAAAAATAGCTACCTCTTCAATTTTTTCTTGCGAGTTGTTAATTGATTCGGCATTTGGCTTAAAAAATTGCGGAGGCTTAATGTTACGAGCTTTAAAAACTATTGTTAAGCCTATACTAATAAGTACGATAGGCCAAATTAATTGACGGGTTTCAAAAGGGATATCAATAATCTTTGGTATTAAAAATGCCGAGCCTATCAGTATTAAAATAATACCCGGAAAGCGTGCATGTCTTTTAAAAATATTTATTGAGCCAATAAATATCAGTAACGACTGCCAGCTCAAAATAATATGTCGCCAATAATTTGGTATAAGGTTCATCCTGTCGAACAAGAACACAATACCCAACCCAATAAGGAAGATACCCATAATAGGCAAGCCGTCGGTTTTTGAGCAGTGCGCTTTTTTTGAATTTTCGTCATTATTTATGTAATCCATAATATTTTTGTTTAAATCAATATCAGCTTTTTATTATTTTAACACCCCAAAAGTATATGTTCAATTATATATTTACAAAACCGAATCGGTAAAAACGCTTTATAATTCGGCGAATGGTAAATTAATTTATAAAAAACAGTACTATTTGCAAACAAATTTAGTTTTATTAATTATATTTGCACGCTCAAAGTGGAAAGATTTGTTCTGATTGCAACCACGGAAAAAAATGCTAAAATGTATTACTCCAGCTTAACAATCAGCACCTTTCCTTGTTATTAATTAAAAAATTAAATTTTATTATTATGGGATATTTATTCACATCGGAATCTGTATCAGAGGGGCATCCTGATAAAGTGGCTGACCAAATTTCAGATGCCTTGTTAGATAATTTTTTAGCTTTTGACCCAAATTCGAAAGTTGCCTGCGAAACATTGGTAACAACGGGGCAGGTGGTTTTGGCCGGTGAGGTTCGCTCAAAACACTATGTTGATGTTCAAGAAGTTGCCCGCAGGGTAATCAATAAAATAGGTTATACAAAAAGCGAGTACCGTTTTGATGGTGAGTCATGCGGGGTGTTTTCATCAATTCATGAGCAATCGGCCGATATTAATCAAGGGGTTGACCGTGCCGAGAGGATGGAACAGGGTGCCGGCGACCAAGGGATGATGTTTGGTTATGCAAGTAGAGAAACTGACGATTATATGCCAATTTCATTGGAATTGTCGCACCGCCTGTTGATTGATTTGGCAGCAATTCGCCGCGAAGGCAAAGAGATGACCTATTTGCGTCCCGATTCAAAAAGTCAGGTAACTATTGAGTATGATGAGAATAATCAGCCAAAGCGTGTACATACTATAGTAGTGTCAACTCAGCACGACGAGTTTGATGCCGACGAGCCTATGCTTGCAAAAATTAAAGAGGATGTTCGCACTATATTAATACCCCGCACGGTTGCAACTTTGCCCAAACGCGTTCAGGCACTGTTTGACGATAATTATATTTTACATGTAAACCCAACGGGAAAATTTGTTATAGGTGGCCCCCATGGCGATACAGGACTTACAGGTCGTAAAATAATTGTTGATACATATGGTGGTAAAGGAGCCCACGGTGGCGGCGCTTTTTCGGGCAAAGACCCATCAAAAGTTGACCGTTCGGCAGCTTATGCATCGCGCCATATTGCGAAAAACATGGTAGCATCTGGTTTGGCCAACGAGGTATTGGTGCAATTGGCTTATGCAATTGGTGTAGCAAAACCAGTAGGTGTTTTTGTAAATACTTATGGTACTGCTAAGGTTAATCTTAGTGATGTGGAAATAGCAAAAAAAATTGAATCAGTTTTTGATTTGCGCCCTGCAGCTATTGAGGAGAGGTTGAAACTGCGTAATCCTATTTATGAAGAAACGGCAGCATACGGCCATATGGGTAGGACACCAAAAACCATTAAAAAAACTTTTGAATCGCCCTATTATGGCAAAAAGGAGTTTGAAGTTGAACTTTTTACATGGGAAAAACTGGATTATGTTGATGCCATTAAAAAAGAGTTTGGTATATAATAACCAATAAAGAATAATATAAACAAAAAAGGCGGTAAAAAATTACCGCCTTTTTTGTTTATATACATAAGCTTATAGCAATATAAATAAGCCTTTATGGTTCATTTATCAAAATAGGCCTATTTTTTTACCGCTTTATAAAGCAAATTAGGTATCGAAGTGTTATTTTTGGTTTCCGTAACTTTTATGCAATCTTTAAATGGAAAAAAGAAATTGGTATGCTGTTTATACTCGGTCGAGAAGTGAGAAAAAGGTAGCCGAGTATATGCTTGATGAAGGGTATAATGCATACCTCCCGTTGATAAAAACCCTACGGCAGTGGAGCGATAGGAAAAAGAAGGTAGAGATACCTTTAATCTCATCATATGTTTTTGTAAATGTTTCGGAACGCGAATATTATGATGTGTTAAATATTGAGGGCGCAGTATGTTATGTTACTTTTGAAGGCAAGGCGGCACCCATACGCAATTCGGAAATTGAAGCTATGAAAATGGCCGTTGACGGGAATATGGATATTGAACTTGTAAACGAGGTTATTAAAACAGGACAAAAAGTAAAAGTTATTACAGGCCCTATGAAAGGCGCCGAAGGAGAGTATTTAGAGACTGTACATAAAACTAATTTTATAATTTGTATGAGCAACATAAATTTCACGCTAAAAGTTGAGATTAATGCCTCGGATATTATAAAAATATAGTTTATTTACAATAATAATTGCCTGCTCACCCAAAAAAATGGGACTGAGGAGGCGAAGCTGTGTTTAGTAGTTTAGCCAAAAGGATAAATTTAGTGCATACATCTTTAATAAATTATGCCACAATTATATTAACAACGATCAAAAAATGAATATTCTTAACCTAATAGGACGGACTAAAGAGCTTTTATATCCAAACTTTTAGATAACTATTTGCAAACTAATGAGAGCGAAACAACTAATAAGTCAAGGCAATAACCGTGAAAATACAAAGTACGAGTTTGTATTTTCACGGTAAAAAGTGTATTTTCGTAAAAATGATACAACGAAAAAAAATTAAAGAGTTTATAAATTTACTAAATTTATTTCCTGTACTTGCAATTACAGGACCTCGTCAATGTGGTAAAACAACAATAGCAAAAGAGTTAATTAAATATATTGCTAAAGAGACAATATATTTAGATATGGAGTCTGGTTCTGATAGAAATAAATTAATAGATCCGGAATTATTTTTTGAAGATAATATTAACAAATGTATAATTATTGATGAAATTCAGTTTTATCCTGAAATATTTCCTCTACTACGTTCATCTATTGATAAACAAAGAGATAATGCTAGGTTTATTATTTTAGGTTCAGCAAGTCCTAAATTGATAAAACAATCATCAGAAAGTTTAGCAGGTCGTATTGCATACGAGGAGTTAAGTCCGTTTAATCTCGAAGAGATTGGAACAGAAGAGAAAGACAGACATTGGTTACGAGGAGGGTTTCCAGATTCTTTTCTTGCAAAGAGTGATGCAAACTCGTTTATTTGGCTTAAAAATTTTATAAATACATATATTTATCGCGATTTAATAAGCTTAGGTTTAAACACCTCATCTGTTGTGTTAAATAACTTTTTAGTTATGCTTTCACATAATCAAGGCGATGTGTTTAATCAGAATAATTTTTCGCGTAGTTTAGGAGTTAGTTCACCAACAATAAAAAAATATCTATATTTTTTAGAAGAATCGTATTTTATAAGAATTTTAAAACCATATCATTTTAATATTAAAAAGCGTTTAGTAAAATCGCCTAAAGTATATATAAGAGACACCGGCGTTTTGCATTATTTGAACCAGATAACAGATTCTTCGCAATTAGTAAATACATTAGTAATCGGAGCATCGTGGGAATCTTATGTGATAGAGCAAATATATCAAATGCTTTCAATGGAAATTTCTGTATATTATTATAGAACACACCACGGAACCGAATGTGATTTAGTTTTGGTAAAAGGACTGTTGCCAATTGCTTCTATTGAAATTAAGTATTCATCATCGCCTAAATTAACAAAAGGTTTTGTCATTTCTATTGATGATTTAAAAACAAAATACAATTATATAATCACACCAAGCAGTGACATGTATAGAGTTAGAAAAGATATTACAGTATGTAGTTTATCAACATTTATTGAAAGTGAAATTAATAAAATACATAAACTTTAAATGGGTGGTATAGTTAATGAAGAATTAACTATTTATGTGTTGCTTTGCTTCGTTTACAAAAGTTGTTTTAGCAAGTACTCCAAAATATACTGTTGTAATCTAAGCAGGGCTTACTGAGAAATATATAATAAGTTCAACTTCAAAAATATATAAAGTTTTTACAATTTACAAAGGGCATTCTTCTTTAAAACAATTTTTAACAATGAAAATAGAATAAGGTTAAAAAAACAGGGTATATAACATTACCAGTTTTAAAAAAGCATAAAAAATATTGCTCATATAAATTGGGATTAATAATGAAATGGATTTTTGTGGTTATAACCATAAAAAACATAAAAGCACAATTACTTTTATGCATAAAACTAACATGATTTGTAGAGGAATATATTTTAACCAAACAAAAGGTTACTAAACAATAAAGTTGTAAAACTTAAAAAGATAGTAGAGTACGATAATAAAATGGAAAAATATGGAGTTCAATTCCA
>CAYQPP010000006.1:0-5294 GCA_964419235.1 uncultured Bacteroidales bacterium | reverse complement strand
TTTATGATACCGGATTAGCTTGTTCATTATTGGGTATAACCGAAGTCAATCATTTAGTTAATCATCCGTTGAAAGGTGCTTTGTTTGAAAACATGCTTGTTTCGGAGTTTGTTAAATTTAATAGACATAAAGGTTTGCCTGCAAATATTTATTACTGGAGAGATAAAACAGGGCACGAAATTGATTTAATATTAGAAAAAAACAGTACGCTTATTCCCATTGAAATAAAATCGGCAAAAACAATTAACGAAAGTTTTTTTAAGAATATCAAATATTGGAAAAAACTAAGTGGTGTAAAGCAAGCTTACTTACTGTATTCAGGCGTACAAAATCAAGTACGAAGCGATAATACAAAAGTAATTAATTGGCGAGATTATTTTATGATATAATTTTGTAATTAAATGTCATGATTTATAACTAAAACTCTTGGAAATATTACTGAAGATGGAGTGAAATAATGGAAATTCGATTTTCAGCTTTTGGGCTGAAATAAAATTGGCGTAATACCCCTTGGTTCTGCCACAGGGATAGTCAACTTTAAGATTTTTTATTATTATATAATTTTTAAGGTAAAAATTAAATTTGTGGATAAAGAAAAATTATCAGAAAAAGGCATACAATCTTAATACATTACCCGATACCACCACATAAACAAAAAGCATATAAAGGGTAAAACAGTAAAAATTACCCTATTACTGAAAAAAATCATAAAGAGATTTTAAGCATACAAATAAGTACAGCATTACAAAATAAAAAGTTTGTAATAACTGTTAAGAAATCAAATTAGAGTATATTATAATGAAAAAATTAATAATAAAATATGATTAAAATACTCAATATAATTGGAGCAAGACCGCAAATAATTAAAGCTGCTGCTATTACAAGAACAATACAGACTAAATTTAAAGATGAAATTAAGGAGGTAATATTACATACAGGACAACATTATGATCAAAATATGTCTGGTCAGTTTATTGAGGAGTTAGGTATTCCAAAACCTGATATAAATTTAAATATAGGTTCAGGAAACCATGGTTATCAAACTGCCGAAATGATAAAAGGAATTGAAAAAGTACTTTTAAGCGAAAAGCCTAATTGGGTTTTAGTGTATGGTGATACTAATTCTACATTAGCTGCTGCAATTGCAGCTTCAAAGCTTCACTATCCAATTGCACATATTGAAGCAGGATTGAGATCTTTTAATAAAATAATGCCAGAGGAGATTAATAGGATTCTTTGCGATCATTGTTCAACGTTGCTATTCACTCCTACCCAAACAGGACTAAATAATCTGTTAAACGAAGGTTTTAAAATTAAAGATAGTATTAAATACACTATTGATAAACCGGGTATATTTCATTGTGGCGATGTAATGTATGATAACTCTCTGTTTTATTCAGAAAAGGCAAATATTAATACTAATGTGCTGGAAGAAAATAATATTATACCTAATAATTACATTTTGGCAACCATACACCGCCCTGGTAATACCGATAAAGCTGAATATCTATCAGATATTTTTAGTGCTTTAAATGAAATTGCAAATTTGGAAAATAAAGAAATAGTTTTGCCTCTTCATCCACGTACAAAAAGTAAATTAGAGCAGTTTCAATTATTTGATAAATTTAAAATCCTTAAAAGAATAAAGGTTATTGAACCTGTTTCATTTTTAGATATGATAATACTTGAAAAAAATGCTGCTTTTATTATTACTGATTCCGGAGGAGTTCAAAAAGAGGCTTTCTTTTTTAAGAAAAAATGTTTGGTCTTGCGTAAAGAAACTGAGTGGATTGAGATTATTAAAAATAGGGCCGGTATATTGAGTACAAATAATAAAGAAAAAATACTTGAAAGTTATAGTCAGTTACATAAATTATTGCCTAATTTTAATAATTTATATGGTGATGGTAATGCTGCTGAATTTATTTGCGGTAAATTAGTATAATAATGCAAAAGTCCGATGACAGAGCATGCGAAAAAATTATAAATAATGGTCAAAAAATGAATATTCTTAACCTTATAGGACGGACTAAAGAGCTTTTATATCAGGATATTAATTCACATGAAGAAGAGCTGCAAAAAATTGTAGGCAATTCAAAATTCCTTGTTATTGGAGGTGCTGGTTCAATAGGGCAGGCCGTTACAAAAGAGATTTTCAAGCGTAACCCAAAAAAACTTCATGTTGTTGATATCAGTGAAAACAATATGGTTGAGCTGGTTCGTGATATCAGGAGCTCATTTGGTTATATCGAAGGCGATTTTAAAACATTTGCCCTCGATATCGGCTCGGTTGAATATGATGCGTTTATAAAAGCAGACGGAAAGTATGATTATGTATTAAATCTTTCGGCCTTAAAGCATGTGCGTAGCGAGAAAGACTCATTTACGCTTATGCGCATGATTGACACAAATATTTTTAACACCGAAAAAACCATTCGTCAATCAATAGAGAATAATGTAAAAAAATATTTTTGCGTTTCAACCGACAAGGCAGCAAACCCGGCAAATATGATGGGGGCTTCAAAGCGTATTATGGAGATGTTTGTTCATAAATATAGCAGCCAAATTAACGTATCAATGGCTCGTTTTGCAAATGTGGCTTTTAGCGACGGCTCTTTACTGCATGGGTTTAACCAACGTATTCAAAAAAAACAACCTATTGTTGCTCCCAATGATATTAAGCGGTATTTCGTAACTCCGCAAGAATCGGGTGAGCTTTGCTTAATGTCGTGCATATTTGGTGAAAACCGCGATATTTTTTTTCCTAAGCTAAGTGAGAGTTTACATTTGATTTCATTTGCCGGCATTGCAATTAAGTATTTGAATGAATTGGGTTATGAACCCTTTATTTGTAAAACCGAGGATGAGGCACGAAAGCTGGTGCATACTTTGCCAAATGAGCAAAAATGGCCATGCCTGTTTACAATTAGCGATACAACAGGAGAAAAAGACATTGAAGAGTTTTTTACTGAAAATGAAGTGCTGGATTTGGAGCGGTTTCAGAGCTTGGGAATAATAAAAAATAGTGCCAGCTTTAATAATGAAATGCTTGATTATTTTACCCGCTTAATAAATAAAATGAGAAATGATTTGACTTGGTCGCGACAGGAGATTGTAGATCTGTTTTTTGAAATGATTCCCGATTTTGAGTATAAACAGAAAGGGAAATTTTTGGATGAGAAGATGTAGTAAAAATATTTGAAAAGTTATATTTTTTTATGGATAAAAGAGCAGTAATATTAGCAGGGGGCAAAGGTACAAGATTAAAACCCTTTACTCTTGTGTTGCCAAAACCTTTGGTACCGGTTGATGAATATCCGATTTTGGAGATTGTAATACGACAATTGGCTCAATTTAACTTTAATCATATTACAATTGCAGTAAATCATCAGGCCGATTTAATAAAAGCTTTTTTTGGGAATGGAGAAAAATGGAATATTAAAATTGATTATTCCAAAGAGGAAAAACCACTTAGTACCATGGGCCCATTAAAACTGATAAAAGATTTACCCGAGGATTTTCTTGTGATGAATGGCGATATTTTAACTGATTTGGATTACAGCAATTTTTATCGCACACATGTAACTAATAAGGAACTTTATACCATACTTTCTAAAAAAAGAGAAGATAAAGTGGAATATGGTATACTTGAAACAAATGAAGCAAATAGTTTAATTGGATTCAAAGAGAAACCGGTTAATCATTATCAGGTAAGTACAGGTATTTATATGGTAAATAAAAAAGTGCTTAACGATATACCCTATAATACTTCTTTTGGTTTTGACCAATTGATGTTAAAATTTATTAATGATAATAAAAATGTAAAAGTTCAACCTTTTGAC
Source organism: uncultured Bacteroidales bacterium (assembly GCA_964419235.1). Lineage (GTDB taxonomy): Bacteria > Bacteroidota > Bacteroidia > Bacteroidales > SZUA-534 > GH45. Next base: position 1,452 of record CAYQPP010000006.1, on the reverse strand, counting down.
GGGTATTGGCTTGATATTGGGCGTCCTGACGATTATGAAAAGGCCACTGATATATTTTCAAAAAATAAAAAAAACTTTCTGAAATGAAAAAGAAAATTCTAGTAACAGGAAGTGATGGTTTTGTGGGGCGAATTTTGGTTAAAGAGCTCCAGAAACAAGGATTTATGGTTGAAGCATTTGATAAAGCAGATGGAGATATTCAAAAAGCAAAATTAAAATTTGACAATATTAATCATGTAATTCATTTAGCAGCTGCTACCTTTGTTCCAAAAAGCTGGGAAAATCCCAAGGAATTTTACGAAGTAAATATTATGGGTACTGAAAATGTGTTGGAACTGTGTAGAAAAAACCAATGTTCTCTTACATATATTAACTCTTACATATATGGTATGCCACAATACTTGCCTATTGATGAGAGCCACCCTGTAAAACCCAATACACCTTATAACCACAGTAAATATTTAGGTGAAGAGCTATGCCGGTTTTATAATGAGTATTTTAATATGCCGGTAACTATTTTCAGGGCATTTAATATTTTTGGACCCAATCAAAACAGTAATTTCTTAATACCAACCATTATTGAACAAATTTTAAACCCTAATTACACGACAATTAAAATTCAAAATCTTATTCCAAAACGCGATTTTCTTTATATTAATGATTTTTTAGATATTTTAATTAAATCAATTGATTTTACGGGGTATAACCTGTTTAATTTGGGTAGTGGAAAATCATACAGTGTTGAGCAGATTATAAAAACCGTTTTTAAGTTAAGTGGAATTATTAAACCCATTGGAGAATCGAAAACAGTAAGACCAAATGAGGTAAATGATGTGGTTGCCAACATAAAACTGCTTAAAGAAAAAACAGGATGGAAACCAAAATATAGTTTTGAAATGGGGATTAATGAAATAATAAAGCAATGGAAGAAGCAAAAATAATAAAACTCCCTAAAATTTTAGATGATAGGGGAAACCTTACATTTATTGAAGGTAAAAACCATATACCATTTAAAATTGAGCGTATATACTGGATTTACGATGTCCCCGGAGGTGAGAAACGTGGAGGTCACGCCTATAAAGAGCTATATGAATTGGTTATAGCTCTTTCGGGTAGTTTTGATGTGGTGCTTGACAATGGAAAAGAGAAACAAACTTTTTCATTAAACCGTTCATATTATGGGTTGTATATACCCAAAATGATATGGCGACAGGTTGAAAACTTCTCTACCAATGCCTTAGCTCTTATTTTAGCATCAGGCAAATATGACGAGAAAGACTATGTGCGCGATTATAAGCTATTTAAGGAATTAGTATAAATGCTTGCAGTATATTTAATTTGAACTATTGTAAAAGTTTGTAATAATTTAACCAATGAGTACTAACGAGATAATAATATATAAATAAAATATATTATCTAATATAATTGAGGTAAAAGTAGAAGATGAGACTG
>CAYQPP010000005.1:30229-33747 GCA_964419235.1 uncultured Bacteroidales bacterium | reverse complement strand
AATATATAAAAAACAATTGTGCTTCACAATAAAGATATTGCTGAAATTAAAAAAAATAAAACTCTTTTTGTAGATAATTGTAATTAAGAGATTAACCCCTCTAATTAGAGGGGTTATGGATTGGTATTCTACAGTTCACCCAATTAAAATTGGGTGTTAATCTCATAAATATTGTATTGAATAAAAGATTTATATCAGTAATTACTGATATTTTACTAGTATTGGATTTATTGAATATATAAAAATATTTGAGTTAACTACCATTAATACAATAAGTTGTTCTGATAATTTTAATTTCATGAAAATGATAACTATATATCAAATACGTATAAATTAGCATCTTTAACCGGTAATTATAAAATATTGAATAATTGCAATGATTATTTATCGTTAATTGAGTTTTATTCGGAATATATGCATAAATTTTCTGATAAGGTGCATTTAATAACAGGCGTACATTCACAATTTTTGACTTTAAATTCCGATTGGTCGGTTGAACCGCGAATTGCATTCAAATACTCCTTTTCTGCACGCCAAACCATTAGTGTTTCTTATGGGCTCCATTCGCAAATGCACCCGCGAACTGTATATTTATTGGAATCTGATATAAATAACGAAAACCCAATGACAAATAAAGACCTAGATTTACAAAAAGCAATCATTTTGTAGCTTCATATGATTTTTTGATTACACAAAATTTGAGGATAAAATTTGAACCATATATACAATTGCTTACCGATGTGCCGGTATCTGAAACAGAACAAGGTTTTTCTATGCTTAATGTTGGGGCTGATTTTGAAATTCCTTTAAAAGAAAATTTGGTAAATAAAGGGAAGGGGCAAAATTACGGTGCAGAATTAACGGTTGAGCATTTTTTCGATAAAAATTTCTACTTCTTGACAACCTTGTCGTTATATAGCTCAAAATATACAGATTATGAAGGTACTCAGAGAAACACCGAATTTAACGGTAATTTTGTTTACAACTTACTTGGTGGCTATGAATTCAAATTATGGAAAAACTCGAAGCTCGCCATAAATGCAAAAACTGTTTGGGCAGGCGGAAAAAGATATGTTCCTATTCTATCGGAGGAATCGGTAAATGCAGGCTATATAATATACGATTGGGATAATGCATATACAGATAAAAGAGATGACTTTTTTAGGCTGGATTTAAACATACGCTTAAAAATTAACAGAAAGAGAGTAAGTCATGAAATAGGGATTGAATTACAGAATTTAACAAACCACCAAAATATTTTTACTAAATACTTTGATGTATATTCAGGCACTTATAAAAAAGAGTATCAGGTGGGATTTTTTGCATTACCTACATATAAAATTTACTTCTGAAAACTGAAAATAGTATAATAGAAGTACGCTTTATTAAGGTTTAAAAATTGACAAACCTTATTATCCTTAAATAAAAAAGCCTAACAAGTTTTTAAACCTGTTAGGCCCTTATTATAAATAATTTTAACTACTCTATTGAATAGCATTAGTTTATTTTATACCGAGTTTCTTTTTTAACTCTTTTGGAATTGCGTCTTTATGCACACCCCAGCTCATGGTTTTGTATTTTACAAATGCCTCAGAGGCATAAAAATAACCACCATAATCGTTATATGTTGTACCCCACGAGTTTTTTACATAGTAGTATTTATTCCCGTTTTGGTCGTTGGCAATGCCTGTTAAAACCATACCGTGGTCGTCGGTGGTTTGGTAATTGTCAAACGCCTCTTGACGCATTTGTTGGGTAATATTTTTTTCGGGCATTGGCTTATCAAAACTATATAGTAGTTTATTCCTCTCTTTTTTGTCCATGCTTTCCCACTTAAGCCTTTCAGAATCGGCCATTTCGGCAGCATCATCTTCGGGCACTACTGCAACACCATTTTTTGATGAAAATCCTTTTTCGCTAACATCGCTGGCCCAAGCTATCGAATAACCGTTGTTTATTGCATTATCGAACAAGTTCATCATATCATCCATTGGTATGTTAATGTAAAGGCTCCATGTCCAGTTATCGGGCACTTCAAAAACAAACGAGCTATAAAAAGGGTGGTGTGTAAATGAGGTAAAAAAGTAATAATCGTCGGGATTAACACCTACCATTTCGTCGGCAAATGTACGAGGGGAATACTCTTTGCCATTCCATTCAAATTTTTCGGGCACTTTGCCAAAGTAAGCATCTAAAATACCGGTAAACCCATTATACCACGCTGTTGAAAGCTTGTGGTTTTTATTTTTTATTACGCCGTCGAGGTAATCTTTCAAAACTTCGTCTAACTCTCCATGTGTGTGCACATCGGTTCCGTAATTTAAACCTGTGTAAACATCTTGCGGAATTGCCCCATAATTTTTATAAATATGAAATGCGTCGTTTACCGCGCCGCCGCCGCCAAAGTTATATTCACCATGCATGCGCACATATGTTTTTGCCTTTTCTTCATAACTCATGCGCACAACAAACATCTCCGAAAGGTTTACATACTCTTTGCCCATACGTAACATCTCGGCTTCAATCATTCCAATTGTTGAATAGCTCCAACATGTTCCGGCGCGCTGCTGGTTATTTACCTCAGTACTTTTAACCTCTTTAACCATGGTAAATTTATATCCTTCGGGTTTATGCTCTACTGTATCTTGAGCAAACGAAAAATTTGATATAAGCAAACCGGCTATTCCTAATACTAATGCTTTATTAATCATATTTATATATTTTATAGTTTTATATTTAAGTATGCAAAAATAATAAAAAGTAACAGGTAAATGTTAAAATTGCAAAGTTATAACCAAAAAACTAATGAAACTCGTAGCGCTTATTACGAGAATTTAAACCCCCATCGCCTTTTAGGCACTTCCCCGATAAAAAGACTACATTATTGTAAATATTTATACTTGTCGGATGCTAAAACTAACCACAAGGTGGTTCTCTCCTTGAGGAGATGTCCGCAGGACAGAGGGAAATTAACACTATTTAATTACCAACAAATTTATTAGCTTGCAATAAAAATTAATAATTTGGAAAACAGCGACAAAAAATTCATGCTCAATGCCATTCAACTATCAAACGATAGCATGAAAAACGGAGGCGGCCCATTTGGTGCAGTAATTGTAAAAAACGGCAAAATAGTTTCAACGGCAAGCAACAGCGTAACCAACGACAACGACCCAACGGCCCATGCCGAGGTAAATGCCATACGTAAAGCATGCAAAAAATTGGGCACTTTTAACCTTGCCGGATGCACAATTTACACATCGTGCGAACCCTGCCCCATGTGTTTGAGTGCGATTTACTGGGCACATATCGACAGGGTATTTTATGGAAACAGTAAAACCGATGCCGGCAACTATGGCTTTGACGACTCGTTTATTTATAGTGAGATTGAACTGCCCATTGAAAAACGAAAAATAGTGTTTAAACAGCTTTTACCCGACGAGGCAATAAAAACTTTTAAAAATTGGAACAGTTTAGAGGGTAAAATTGAGTATTAACCCAAAGTTGAAGAATTAAAA
>CAYQPP010000005.1:3832-30129 GCA_964419235.1 uncultured Bacteroidales bacterium | reverse complement strand
AGTACAAATACAATAATGGCATATTTATCAAACAACATAAAACTGAATAAAGATTTTTTTACGCGCGATGTTTTAGAGGTTGCCCCCAACCTGCTTGGAAAAACCATAGCAAGGCAATTTGCCAATGGAAAAACCGCAAGGTTTACTATTTCAGAAGTTGAAGCTTATAGGGGCGAGGAGGATTTGGCATGCCATGCAAGCAAGGGGCGTACCAAACGAACCGAGACAATGTACATGGAGGGAGGGCATGTTTATGTTTACCTTATTTATGGAATGTACTATATGCTTAATTTTGTTGCTTCCGGCATTGATAATCCACAGGCTGTTTTAATTAGGGGTATTGACAATATTATTGGTCCCGGCAAGGTTGGCAAACTGCTTGAAATTGATAAAACATTCAATAAACAAAGCCTTTTTACATCAAACAACATTTGGGTTGAGGATACAAATTTGCAAGCAAAATACAAAACCGATGTGCGCGTGGGCATTGATTATGCAGGCGATTATTGGAAAAACAGGCCGTGGCGGTTTATAAAATATTAGTTTACCGTATCGCCGCTCATAAGACGGCGATACGATTTTCCTATTCTAAAACAATCCTTTTTATATAGTTGTGCCCTTTATATTTTATCATAACCATATAAATACCTTTTTCATATTTTGACATGTCAATTTTTCCCGATGTATCAAACCCTTTATTAAAAACAAGCCTGTTGTTAATATCATAAACCTCTATATTGATATTGTCAACCTCGTATTTAAAACTAAAGTAAAGATTATCTTTTACGGGGTTAGGGTAAATATCGAAAATTTTATCGGTGTTATTGTCGATAATTGCACTTGGAAACAGATTAACGGTAATTATTGCCGTATCGGAATATTCATTGTCGGCAGCCCTAACAAGTAAATTATATGTAGGCATATCATCGGGGTTTAATGCATCGGGGTTATTTACCTGCAATTCTGCTGAAGAGGTAATCTGAAACGCGTCATTGGTATTGCCACTCTCAATTGTGTATGTAATTGGATTATATTCTGGATCTGTGGCTACAATAACCCCAACATAATCTCCCGAATATGGATTTTCATTGGTATAATAAAATACTTGGTGGCTAATAACCGGTGGGTCGTTAACGTTAATAACTTCAATATAAAACTCTCCATTTGATGAAAATTGTTCAGAGCTGTTATCGGTAACTTTAATATTTAACTCATAATATTGTGGTAATATGGTATCAGTATTTGCAACAGTAATTACTCCTGTTGATGAATTAATATTAAAACCGCCCTTTTCATTACCGCTTATTATTTCATATGTAAGCATTTCTCCGGCATCGGTAATAGTTTTTACGGTGTCAACAATAGTGCCGTTTGGAGTATGTTCATCAATAGCAGCATATTGATTTTCAATAATAATAGGCGCCTCGTTTAAATCATTTAGCATTAATGTGATTGTGTCATGGCCTGTTCCGTAATTTTCGTCTTGAACAAGTACCACAAGCTTAAATTCAGGATTGGATTCATAATCTAATTTATAATTCGTGGTGTTTACTACACTAAGCACTCCCGAATTGTTGATTCCAAAAACACCATAATAATAGGGTATAACATCGCTAATTTGATATATGATTATATTATCGCCATCAGGGTCAATTACCACAACAGTATCAATAACAGTATTATCAACGCTATTTTCGTCAACATAAAAAGTGTCGGGTTGAACAATGGGCTCTTCGTTTATGTTATCAACCATAATTGTAATGGTTGCAGTATCGGTTAATAAATTGTCTGACACCTCTACAACAAAACTATATACTGGTTTTGTTTCATAATCTATTGAATCTGAATATGTAACTGTTAAAGCTCCGGAAGTGTTTAATGAAAAAACATTGTTTTCATTTCCGCTAACCACCGAAAAAGACATTGTACTTCCGGCATCTTCATCAACAGCCTGAATATTTCCAACAGGGGTGTTGGCTGATGCATTTTCATAAACATGAAATGTTTGTTGCTCAATAACAGGCGGCTCGTTTACATTGTCAATTGTAATACTGGCATAATTAATGGCTGATAGCTGTGGTGTCCCGTTATCTTTAACTTTAATAGTTAACGAAAAGTTAGAGTAGTTCCCCTCGTGATCAAGTTTTGTTGAGTCCAAAACATGAATTATACCTGTAACCGAATCTAAAACAAAGGCATCAATATAGTTGCCTTGCGTGATATAATAGTATAATGTTTGCCCGTTATCAGGGTCGGTGGCCAAAATTGTACCAACTACGGCATTGCTGTCGGCATTTTCGGCAATATTGAAACTATATGATTCAAGTATCGGGTATTCATTTAAATCGTTAATAACAACCGTAACCGTTGCTTGTGTAACCGAGTCTCCATCGCTTACGCTCATCAATAGTTCAAAACTCGGATAGAGTTCATAGTTCATTGAGTCGTATTTGCTTACATAAAGGTTGTTACCATTGCTGTTTTGCAGATAGAAAACAGTGTTTTCGTTGCCTGAAACAAAAGAAAATGTCAATCCCCCGATATTATCAACATCGTATGCATTTAATGAAGCAATAAGCGTTCCTTCAAATGAATTTTCGTCAATGTAAACCGTTGTGTCGTTAAAAACCGGCGCATTGTCGTTAATATTATTCAGATTTATTGTAATTGCAGCACTACTAAACAAACTGCCCGTGCCATTATCAACAACCTGTACTGTAATGGTTTGAGAATGTATTATCTCATAATCAATGGAGTCGGAGTTGTTTATTGTTAACTCTCCGGTTAAAGTGTTTATTGCAAAGGCCGTATTATCATTTCCTCCAATTATTGAGTATGATAATGTTTGTGCAGGCAAATCCTCATCGGTTGCAATAACAGTACCTGCCGCTGTACCTACTGCAATTTGCTCATCGATGGTAAAAGTTTGGTTACTGATTTTTGGGGTATCATTTGTGTCTCTTAAAAAAACATCAACATATTGATATATGTAAGCCCCTTGCGTGTCTTCAACTTTTATCCTAATATTGCCCGAAGCTGTTGTTTCAAAATTTAACCCCGACGAATCGGAGACAAAAATGCTATCTGTACTAATAGTAAAACAGTTGCTATAATTTCCCGAAATAATTGAATATGAAAGTGTTTGAGCAGGAACATCCTCGTCGGTGGCATGAAGTTTCATTATAAAAGTGCCGTTTCCCAAATTTTCAACTATCTCAAATGTGTCGCGTACCATTTCGGGCGTATCATTAATATCATTAATATTGACAGTAATATCTGCCTCGGCATATAGATTCCCCGTTCCGTTATCGGTTGTTTTTATAGTTAATACAAAATTGTGACCTGCAACAGTTTCGTAATTGAGCTCGTCTTTGTTGGCAACCTTTAAAATCCCCGAATTGTCAATTGAGAAAGCTCCGTTTACGTTACCACTAATTATTTCGAACGATAGTGTATTGTGATCAACATCGGTAGCAGCAACGGTATTAACCACGGTTGAATTGTTGCTGTTTTCGTCAACATTAAAATTTTGGGCACTAATCTCAGGCAGGTTGTTTTGATATTCGTATGCACCAATGTCAATCCTTATATTGTTGTAAACCCTCGATTTTTTTGCCAAATCGAGTTCAGGGATACCCATTCCTGCAATATCGGGCGTGCCGGTGTTTATGCAAGGGTTATTTCCTTGTAGTGTCCAATCGGCAACCGATGCATCGTATTCAATGCCCGCTCCGGCTGTTGGGTTGGTAAACAGAGGGGTGCTATTGATATTGTTTGTGTAATTTCCTGTGTATGTTACGGTATCGGGCATGTCAAACGCTGCAGAACCTCCTTGAATATCGCAATACGAAAAATCGGGATTTGAGGCATTATCAAAAATATAAACCTGTGCCCCGCCTGCCGAATCGGTATTGGCATAAAGTATATTGTTTTTTATTACAGGATTTGAATTATCATAAAATGCAAAGCCACCACCAAATTTTGATTTATTGTAAGCAAAAGTATTATTATAAACCGTTGGCGTAGTATTAGTAGCAAACATAATACCACCTCCGTAGCGCGCATAATTATTGGCAAATAGGTTATTTACAATTTGTGAGGTAGAGCCATTCATACAATAAATTGCACCACCGCTACTTGAATCGGCAATATTATTAAAGAATTTATTATTGTGTATTGTTGGTGACGATGCCGATACACAAATTGCACCACCGCCGCCATAGTAGGGTCCTTTAACAGTATTATTAAAAAACAGGCAATTTTTTATAACAGGATCCGATGTGTTTGTAATATAAACAGCTCCAGCGCTAGAATAACTGCCCGATGCCATATTGTTACTAAAAACAGAATTATCTATTGTTAATTTTGAATAATGATTAACAAAAATGGCTCCTCCTGCTTTTTGAGATGATTCGGTACTTGCCTTACCATATTCAAATTTGCAGTAGGCAAATTTTGAGGTATCATTTGTGGTTGGTGTTTCATCAAACCTAATTCCACTCCAACCTCCTGCAACAATGCTTGTATCGGCAAATCCTGTTGTGTCGTTTATTGTAAATGTTATCAAACTGTTTTCTTCACCTTCGGCTAAAAGCCTTCCTTGCACATCAATTTTATAATGCCCCTGAAATTCAATATGGGTTCCTGAAGTAATTTCTAATGTAGAACCATCATCAACAGTAATATTACAATTTACTTTTACAGTATCGGCATTCCATATGGTGTTTTGTGTAATATTTCCACACTCAAACGCAACTTTTGATTCATAGCCGCCAATATCCAATTTGCTGTTTACTACACGGCTGTTGTCGGCTAAATCAAGTGTTGGCAAGTTTAACCCTGTTGTGTCGGTTGCTGCATTAATACATGGCGAGATACCTTTCAACGACCAATCGGCATCGTTGGCATCCGTTTGGTTTCCAACACCTGAACTCGGATTTGTAAATTGCGGGTCGGAATCAATATTGTTTGTATATGTGCCATTGTAAGTTACCCCGGGATAAAGCCCAAATGCCGCCGTGCCTCCTTGTATATCGCAATTTGTAAAATCGGGGTCGGAATTATCATCCAATAAAAAAATCTGGTCCCCGGTTGTTGATGTGTTTCCATAAATGATACAATTTTTTAAATTCATGGTGCATGTGCCGTTAAAATGAATTCCTCCACCATAGGTTGAGGCATAGTTGTTTGCAAGCGTATTATTTATAAAAACAATATTGCTGCTGATACTTATTGCCCCGCCTTTTTCGGCAGTATTATTTGAGAATAGGTTATTTATTATTGTGGCACTACCCTGTTCGCAACTAATAGCACCTCCATAAAAATTACCTCCGTTATTATTAATAAACCTATTGTTTACAATAACCGGCGATGCACTTTTAAGATATATTGCCCCACCACCAATTGCCGAATTTGCAGTAAACAGTGAATTTTCGATTAAAATTAAATCAAAATCATCTGAATAAATTGCACCACCCGTTGCTTCGTAAGACGAGCCTGTACCCTTACCGTATTCAAACCTGCAATACCTGAATTTCGATGAGTCGGTAGATATGTTATATTCAAACCTTATTCCGTGCCAGCCTGTTGCCTCGTCGGTAGTAGAAAATATTATGCTATCGGTTTTTGTGCCTTGTGCAATTATTGTCCCCTCAACAATTAAACTGTAATATCCTGAAAAATCGACTACCGTGCCGGGTTCAATCGTTAATGTAACATCGGTATTAACCGTAGTTTCGCACGTAATTTTAACAGTATCGCCTGCCCAAAAAGCATCTTCGGTAATATGCCCGCAAATTTCTTTTGATTGTTGCAACTCAATGGCACCCAAATCTATCCTGCCGGAATAAATCCTGTTATTGCCAAAATAATCGAGAGATGGCAGTCCTGTGCTATTTTTATCGCCTGCATTTATGCACGACGACATTGTCTCTAACGACCAATCGGCAGTTAACCCGTTATAGCTTGTGCCTGAACCTGCCGTTGGCGAAGTAAACATTGGCGAGTAATCATAATTATTTTCATAGTTGCCACCATATGTAACTCCGCTGTTTAAGCCAAAGGCGCTACTATTGCCTTTAACATTGCAAAAATAAAAATCGGGGTTCGAATTATTATCCGACAGGTAAACCTGATTGCCCGACGATGCGGTATTGCCGTAAATAATAGCGTTTTTTAAATGTGGCGATGAATTTGATTCGCAATATATTGCACCACCTGAGCTGCTGGCTTTGTTGTTTGCAATGGTATTGTTGGTTAAAACCGTATTTGATGCTGAAAACAAAAGGGCTCCACCGTTGCTTGCCTCGTTATTGCAAATTATGTTATTGACAAATGTTGGCAATGCGTTGTTGCTAAAAGCAACCGCACCGGCATAATCGCCCGATTTGTTATTGCTAAAAACAGTTTCCTCAAAAACAGGGTTTGCATTGGTTATAAATACCGCCCCACCTTTTTGCGATGCGTAATTGTTTGAGAATGAACAATGTTTTATTGCAATTTTCGAGAATGTATTAATAAATATAGCCCCCCCCGATTTATCGTAGTCATTACTGCCAAGGTTTGATTTGCCATATTCAAAACGGCAATATTCAAATATTGAAGAGTCGTTTGATGTTGCTGTATTGGCAAACAACATGCCACCCCAGCCTCCATTGTTGTTGGCGGTATTGTTAAAATCTGTTGTATTGTTAATTGTAAAAGTTATTGTGTCGGTTTTTGTGCCTTGTGCAAGCAAATTGCCTCGAACATCAATTTTATAATGCCCCATAAAATTTACGACGGTGCTGTCTAATATTGTAAGGGTTATACCGTTTTCAATGGTAATGTCGCCGGTAATATTTACCGTGTCGGCAATCCACGTTGTATTTTCTGAAATAGTTCCGCTACGTTCAATAGGTTTATAAAGTTCATATGCTCCAATATCAACACGCTTGTCGTAATATCTCGGATTACCTGCCAAATCGGTATCGGGCAAGCTTAAGCCGGTTGTGTCGGCTTTTCCGAGGTTAATGGCCGGTGATGTTGGTTGTAACGACCAATCGGCATTTACTGCATCGGGCTGAATTCCTGTACCGGATGATGGATTTACAAATTGCGGGTACTCTCCATGTATAGCATAAAGCGAAACATCTTGCCATGTGCAATTATCATCATCAATATATATATTTGAACTTGAGCCTGTAACTTGATTTGTATTGCCCCAAAGGATTGTGTTTTTAATGTATGTCTTATCGCCACAATGTATTCCACTTCCTTGATTGTTTACAATAGTATTGTTAAATATATTTAAAGCCAAATTGCTTGATGATTGTACATAAATACCTGCTCCATTATTATTACTGCTTGTGATATAATTATTTGCAATAACATTTCCGCTTACTTGCGAAGAATAATTTCCTGCAAAATGAATACCTCCTCCTAAATCAGATGTATTGTTAATAATTTTATTGTTCTCAATAATATTTTGAGTAGTATAATAGGCATAAATTCCTCCACCCATAAAGGATGCAGTATTATTTATTATTTGATTGTTTAAAATATAGATTTTCGCATAATCGGTATATATTCCTGCTCCATTAACACTACTGTTATTATCTATAATATTGTATTGTATAGTTGCGTTGTTAAATAAAGAACCACTCCCTTTACAATATAAAGCTCCTCCACTATTTGCATCATTGTGTAAGAAACTATTTTTTAAAATTTTAAGTTCGGATTCATATTCATAAATAGCCCCTCCTTTTTTTGTGGCTTTATTATGAGTAATTAAACAGTTTTGAATTAATAATTTTGAAAACCCATTTACATAAATAGCTCCTCCATTATCGTCTTCGGTTACACTATTATTATCGTCGTCGGTAGCTTTACTGTAATGCAGCTTGCAGTAAACAATTTTTGAGGAATCGGCCGAGGTATTGTTCTCAAATCTAATGCCGTGCCATGCTCCTGCCGAAGATTCGGGATAATGATAAAACCCTGTTGTGTCGTTAATAGTAAATTCTATTGTATCGGTTTGTGTTCCAACCGCCAGTAATTGTCCTTCAACAGTAAGTTTGTAAAACTCTTGAAATTCGACTTTTACCCCTGCTTCAATGGTTAATGTTGTAGCATTTTGAATAGTAATATTACCATTTATACGGTAGGGAGAATTGGCTTTTGTCCATGTGCCACTGACATTACCGGCAGGTATGTCGGTTTGTGCGTCTGTTACCGAAAATAAAAACAGACCACTAACAAATAATAGCATGATTTTTTTTAACATAGCAGTATAGGTTTAATTGTTTTTGGGATTTGTTGAATCAAAGGTATAAAATAATAACGTAAAAAAAACCGTGCCAAATATAAAACATATGCACTATGTGGGGTTCACAGCTTTAATATGCCTAACCTATAAAATAGAATCTTCTGAAAAGCAAACAGGCACTTGTGCAAAGCACAATACACAAAACGGTTTAAAGCAATTATGCTAAACTACCGAATCAATTATTGAGCCGGTAACATCATAAATATAATCGCCGAGTTTTTCCGATTCGGAGAAAACATCTTTATACAAAGTGCCAACCTGATAGGAGTATTTTGCTGATTCAATGTCGTTAACATGCTTTTCCCTAAGCCTGTTCCGATAATTGTTTATTTTGGTCTCTATTTTTTTTGCTCGCTCTTTGGTTACCTTATAATGGTGGTCTTTCAAATTATCAATCATAACTTCAAAAGCATCATTCACCAATTCAAACATTTTTTGGAGTTTCTCCTTCATTTCGGGGGTAAACTTCTCTTTTTTACCTCGTGCTCGGTTCATTGCCCTTGCAATATTAAGGCACGAATCGCCCATGCTCTCAATTTCATCAATAATACGCAGCATCGAGCTTATCCTTTTCGACGAGCTTTTGCTTAACTCCCCTTCCGAGGTTTTTGTAAGGTACTTGGCTATCGCTATCTCCATGTCGTCGCTTTTGTTTTCGCCGTTGTCAACCTTATCAAATAGCTTATTAAACTGACGCTCGCTTTTTTCGTTTAGCATATTCTGTAACCGCCCAAAAAGTTTTTTTGTCTGCTGGGCATACAATATTATCTCCTTTTTTGCTTGTATTAATGACAGCTCGTTGGTGTTAAACATGCCAAATTTAATGTGTCTTAGATTAAACTCCTGTTCGTCTTCTTTTACAGGAATAAATTTTTCAACCAATTGCACTAAATATTTTACAAACCATATTTGAAGCAAAACATTTAATACATTAAATGATGTGTGGAAAAGCGACAATGCAATGGGGATTGCCCCTGCATTAACAAACGCCGATTTATCGGGCGATGACTGAAAAATTCCGTCGATACCCCTTAGGAAATGTGGCAGGATTGAAAGTACCCAAATTACTCCTATAACATTAAATATGAAATGGATGCGGGCAGCCCGTTTTGCTGTTGAATTTGCAACTGTGGCTGCAAGGTTGGCTGTAATTGTTGTGCCTATATTTTCGCCCAAAACCATGGCTGCTGCGGGCTCAAAACCTATCCATCCATTATTGCACATAACCAATGTTAATGCCATTGTAGCACTCGACGACTGGATAACTACCGTCATTAGCGTTCCTATTATCAAGAAAATTATATTTGAGCCGATGCCCATTCCGGTAAAATTCTTTAAAAATTCGAGTATTTCGGGATTTTCGGCAATATTGGGCACGCTGCTTTTTAAGCTCTCTAAACCTATAAACAACAATGCAAAGCCTACCAATACCTGTCCCCACGATTTTTGTTTTGTTTTTTTTGAAAATATAAATGGGAACCCGATGCCAATAATGGGGTACGCCAAAACGCTCATCTTAACTTTAAACCCGAGAATGGAGATAAGCCACGCCGTTACGGTTGTGCCAATGTTTGCCCCCATTATTACACCAACCGACTCGGTTAGGGTAAGCAAGCCTGCATTTACAAAACTTACAATCATTACCGTGGTTGCGCTCGACGATTGGATAATGGCTGTAATAAGCACACCGGTAAAAACACCTTTTATACGGTTTGATGTCATTGCTGCCAAAAAATTCCGCAAATTGCTACCTGCAACTTTTTGCAACGCCTCACTCATTAGTTTCATTCCGTAAAGGAATAAACCGAGTGCCCCTAATAAGGTTAAAAAATCAAGAAATGTATAATTCATTATATGCTGTTTAAGGGTGCCAAAATAACTATTATTTTTGATAAAAAAGCGACAATTTTTTTATGTTTTTTAGGCAGGTTTATTATAATACCTAAATTGAGCGATTCCAAACTTTAGGCAAACAAGCAGATAAGCATATTAAATTATAGGATTACCCATTTAAGTCACATCTCAATTTAAAAAAAATTGTCCTATCTATACCAAATATAAATCATCCAATTAAGGCTTTGAAAACTAAATGGGTAACCCTATTAAATTATAAATGCAAGGGTTATTATGGTTTTATGTATATAAAATGTTTACTAACTATTAGATAACCAATTAGTTTAAAGATTATTGAATAATATGATTCCTTATCTGTTTTGTAATTCTTCGTATATCGGAAAAACTTTCGTTTTTTAAATTTAACATTTCGTAATTGTTGAGCTTGATATGTTTGGTTGTTGTATCAATAACAAGGCTCTCGGGCGGAAACTGCACGTTTAAATTGTCAAAGGCTTTTTTTAGTTTTTTTAACAGTAAAAGGTATTCTGATATATTTATGTTATCCTGCGACTGTTGCAAAAGGCTGATAAGGCTGTTGAGCGAGAATTTTTGGATGGCAATTTTACCAAGTAGTTTCGTATCGGTATCTTCATACATGTGAGTAGCAATGTATAACGTTTCAATCCACCCACCCAATAAAATTAAGCTCGCCGAATGTTTCCTGCCGCTCTCCTTTAAAAAGGTGTCGGTTTTATTATAGGCTACTTTTGCAATATAAACCAACGAATCGAATTGTTGTGAATTGCTTTCGGCCTCGTCATAAGTAAAGTTTACAAATTCGCGCGGAATCTCAAGCTGGTCGGTAAGCCGTTGAATTGCCGCACGATACGATAATGATTGCTGCGACTGGTCAAACATCCACAAATAACTGATGTCGGCACCATAAACACCGAGGTTAAGCGCAACCTTGGTGCTCTCGGTATATTTTGTAATGTTATTGATTGGGTTAATTAACGATGAGTTAAAATACGACTCTTTTTTTGAAACCAAATAGGTTAATTCGACGGGCGAAAACAGGTTATAGAAAATAATATCCTCGTTTTTATAATTTTCGGGCACAAATGAAACCGTGCCCTTCTCATTCTCTAACGCTTTGTTTATTTCGGCCTTTTTTGTTTTGCTATTATCAGCTTGTTTGCAAGATGCAAATAACAGAGCAAATATAATTACGCCTATGTAAATCGGTTTATATGTTTTCATCTGTTTATGATTTTATTGATTGTATGGCAAATAGTTACAACCATGCTTCCCGAATCAAGTTCGGGACAGGCTGTACCCGCCTTAATTATATCTCCGACATGGTCGGTTTCATTATTTAATAATATGATTTCGTATTTGTGATGTCAGCTCTTTAATTTCAATAAATTGTTTAGGGTCAATTTTTATATTGTCCGTCTCTTTTATTGTAATGCGTTTATTAACGGTGTCAATTTCAATATCTTTAGGGTCAAGTTGCGATTCCAATTTTTTAAAACCTCCATTCAATTTTTTCATAAGCAATAGATACTCCGACATAACTATATCATCTTGAGTATTTTGAATCATTGTTATTAAACTTGTTAATGAATATTTTTGAGTAATTATTTTGGCTGCCAACTTCGAGTTTGGTTCATTATACATGTTTACTGCAATATGCAAAGTTTCAATCCAACCGCCAAGCAAAATCAACACGGCCGAGCTTTCTCGTTCGCTGCTTTTCAAATATTTGTCGGTAGCATAATAGGCATCTTTTGCTATTATTATTAATGAGTCCATCTCGTCGGCATTTTTTTCAGCCAACTGCATGGTTAATTCAACAAACTTATCGGGTATGCCTATTTTTGAGGTGAGGAGCTGTATGGCCGACAAGTATGACATTGCCTGCTGGGTTTGCTCAAACATCCACAAATATGACAAATCGGCTCCATAAACGCCAATATTCAATGCTATTTTATGGCTTAAAGTATATTTAGTAATATTATTTAATGAATTAATATAAGCCGAATTAAAATATGAGCTTTTTTGGTCAATTATATTATCCAAATCTAATGGCGAAAACATATTGTAAAAAACCACATCTTCACCTCTTTTGTTGTTTTGTGAATTTGAAATATCCGGTTCATCATTATCAACTTTAACCTCAAATTTTTGATCCAGTTCAGTTTTGTTTTTATTATCAGAGCCTGAGCACCCCACAAAAAATGTAGTTGCCGTTGCAAGCAGAAGAAAAATAAAATATTTCATAATACTAAAAGTTTATTGTCCGTTTAATGCAAATTAATTTGATAAATATAGTAAAATAGCACCTAATTATTAGGTATTAAGTGCAATTTAAAACAATAGCTGCATAAAATTGTTAATTTTGCGCATAATTATCAGTAATCATCAATTAATTTGCATTAAAATAACCGAAAACGCAATGGCTATAATAAGGGTTACCAAGGAATTTAATTTTGAAATGGCTCATGCGCTATATAATTACGATGGCATGTGCAAAAACATACACGGCCATTCATATAAGCTTTTTGTAACGGTAATTGGCAATCCTATAACCGAGCCAAATCATCCTAAACTTGGTATGCTTATTGATTTTGGCGACTTAAAAGCATTAATAAACAAGGAGATTGTTAAAGTTTTTGACCACGCATTTGTAATTAACAAAATGTCAGGTTTCAACAATTCCGATTTAAGCCACGAAATGTTTGAGAATACAATTTATGTTGATTATCAGCCCACTTGCGAAAATATGGCCACCGATTTTGTCAACAGGATAAAGCCGATTTTACCCAAAAGCATAAAATTATTCAGCCTTAAACTTTTTGAAACAGAAACCGCTTATGCCGAATGGTTTGCTTCTGACAACAGTTAAAATTATTGTGCTTTACAAAAATACCATAACAAATTTGTAGATTTGCTAATAAATAACACAACAACAGTATCAAATCAAAAAGCAGATTATTTGTGGGAATAGAATATTATTTTTTAGAAAGAACCTGCCAACCATAAACGTAACTCAATAGTAATGTCAGAAAAAAAACTTTTTTTATTAGATGCTTATGCATTAGCTTACAGATCGTATTATGCTTTTATAAAAAATCCTCGTATTAATTCAAAAGGCGAAAACACATCGGCTGTTTTTGGCTTTGCAATGTCGCTGCTCGATGTAATTAATAAACAGCAGCCCACCCACATAGGGGTAGTGTTTGACCCGAAAGGCCCAAATTTTAGGCACGAAATGTACAAGGAGTACAAAGCCAACCGCGAGGCCATGCCCGAAGATATGAGACAGTCAATTCCGTACATAAAAGAGATGATTGAAGCTTTTAATATTCCGGTGCTTGAAGTAGCAGGGTTTGAAGCCGACGATGTAATTGGCACTTTGGCAAAACGTGCCGAAAAAGAGGGCTTTAAGGTTTATATGATGACACCCGACAAAGATTATGCACAATTAGTTACCGATAATGTTTTTGTTTTTAAACCTGCCCGCGGCGGCAACGACCCCGAGCTGTGGACTCCTGAAAAAGTTTTAGAAAAATTTAAAGTAACACCAGATAATATTATCGACCTGTTGGGGCTTATGGGCGACAGTTCCGACAACGTGCCCGGCTGCCCGGGTATAGGGCCAAAAGGAGCCGAAAAACTTATTACCGAGTTTGGAACAATTGAGGGTATTTACGAAAATATTGAAGCCCTTAAAGGGAAACAAAAACAGAATATGATTGACTTTAAGGAACAAGTCCTTTTGTCGAAAACACTGGTTACCATTGAAACAAAAGTACCAATTGAGTTTAATGAAAATGCCCTTGCTTATGAAAAACCAAATGCCGAAAAAATTAAAGAACTGTTTGACAGGCTTGAATTCCGCAACCTTGTTAATCGTGTTTTAGGCACTACTCCCACTACACAAAAAAAACAGGCTCCACCGCCAATACAAGGTTCGCTTTTTGATATGTTTGACAACGCAAACGAAATGCCTGCCGAAGCTCCTGCCGAAAAATTTAATAGTATTAAAACCAAAAATATTGAGTATAATTTAGTACAAACCGATGAAGAGATTGAGGCATTGCTTACAGTTCTGCTAAAACAAAAAGAGGTTTGCTTTGATACCGAAACAACTTCGTTAACAATTCATTCGGCACAATTAGTCGGATTATCTTTATCATATAGTAAAGGTAAAGCTTGTTATATTCCTTTTAATCAAGATTATAAAGAAGCTGTTACTAAATTAGAGAAACTTAACCCATTTTTTAAGGATGAGAATATTTTAAAGGTGGGACAAAATATTAAATACGATATTATGGTGCTAATGAACTATAATATTGAGGTAAAAGGGCCAATGTTCGACACCATGATTGCCCACTATCTTATTGAGCCCGAGCAGCGCCACAATTTAGATTCGCTTGCCCGTAATTATTTGAATTACGACACCATAAAAACCGAAGAGCTGATTGGCAAAAAAGGAAAAAACCAAATAAGCATGGCACAAGTGCCGATAGACAAAGTTAAAGATTATGCTTGCGAAGATGCTGATATTACCTTGCAGTTGGTTGAGCCGCTACGAAAGCAGTTGAATGATGCAAAAATGACAAAATTGTTCCAAAATATCGAGATACCCCTGTTGTCTGTTTTGGCAGAGATGGAGTATCAAGGAATAAAACTCGACCATGAAAATCTGAAAAACTATTCGGTGCAGCTAAAAGCCGAAACCGTAAAGGTAGAGCAGAGCATCTATAAACATGCCGGCATGGAGTTCAACATATCATCGCCAAAGCAGCTCGGCGAGGTGCTATTTGACAGGATGAAAATTATGACAAACCCACCTAAGACCAAAACAAAACAGTATGCCACCGGCGAAGAAGTATTGGTTAAAATTAAAGATAAGCACCCTATTATTAACGATATTTTAGAATACCGTTCACTAAAAAAACTGGTTTCAACTTATATTGATGCCCTGCCGTTGCTAATTCACCCAAAAACCAACAAAATACACACATCATACAATCAAACAATTACTGCCACAGGACGCTTGAGCTCGAACAACCCCAACCTGCAAAACATACCAATACGCGAGGAGCGCGGACGCAAAATACGAAAAGCGTTTATCTCGTCGGATGATAATTACGTTTTATTGGCAGCAGACTATTCACAAATTGAACTGCGACTTATGGCACACCTTTGCCAAGACAAAAATATGGTAGAGGCTTTTGAAAATGGCGAAGATATTCATGCCGACACAGCCGCCCGCATTTTTAAAATAGATAAAAGCCAAGTTACGCGCGAACAGCGGGGCTTTGCCAAAGGGGCAAATTTTGGTATAATTTACGGCATTTCGGCGTTTGGACTTGCACAAAACCTGAATATAGGTCGCAGCGAGGCAAAAAACATTATCGACAACTATTTTTTGAGCTACCCCAAGGTTAAAACCTTTATGGACGAAAGTGTTAATATAGTTAGGGAAAAAGGGTATGCCGAAACCATTTTTGGCAGGCGCAGGTATTTGCCCAACATACAATCAAATAATGCAATAGTACGCGGTGCTGCCGAAAGAAATGCTATAAATGCTCCTATCCAAGGTACTGCGGCTGATATTATTAAAATATCGATGATAAACATCCAAAAACGGTTTAAGGAGGAGGGTATTTTATCAAAAATGATTTTGCAGGTACACGATGAGCTTGTATTTGATGTGCTAAAAACTGAACTTGAAAAGGTAAAAGAGATTGTGATTTACGAAATGGAACACGCCGCCGATTTAAGCGTACCCTTAACTGTTGATTTTGGAGTTGGCAAAAACTGGATTGAAGCGCATTGACAATAATGCTGAAATGGTTGGTTTCACTGACATTTGCTAAAGCGAGATGCACTAAAGCATGTTTTTAACTAATTTTTGAAAACAATAAACCGATACTTTTTAGTAAAAAAATATTTACAATCCTTAAATTAATAGTTTATTGGCAAATGCGCAGCAAAAAACAACAATAAATTATGCTTTTATACCAATCTGAAACATACAACCCCTATTTTAATATTGCCGCCGAGGAGTATTTTTTAAAGAACTTTGATACCTCCTTTTTCTACCTTTACATAAATGAGCCCAGCATAATTGTTGGCAAACACCAAAACACCACAGCCGAAATAAACACGCCTTGGGTTTTTAAAAATAATATAAAGGTTGTGCGCAGGCTTTCGGGTGGCGGGGCGGTATATCACGACAAAGGTAATTTGAATTACTGCTTTATTAAAAAGGGAGAAAAGGGCAGCCTTGTCGATTTCAAAAAATATACGCTACCGATTATCAATGCCTTGAAAAGCTTAGGAGTAAATGCAAATTTGCGCGGCAAAAGCGATTTGGTTATCGATAACATGAAATTTTCGGGCAATGCCGAGCACCTGTTCCACAATAAAATATTGCACCATGGCACACTGCTGTTCTCAACAGAATTACCGAAACTAAACAGCGCTATAAAAGCCGATTGGAGCAAGTTTGCCGATAGAGCAGTACGGTCAAACAGGAGCACAGTAACCAACATACTGCCGCACCTACAAAAACAGTTGACTATTAACGAGTTTACAGAGATAATTATAAAGACAGCTTTAAGTGAAATTGATAGTGTTAAAAAGTACGAACTTACAACCACCGATAAAAAAGCCATAAATAGGTTGGTTGCCGAAAAATATTCAAACTGGGAATGGAATTTTGGCTATTCCCCTGAATATAAGTTTTATAAAACAATAAATACTAATAACGGATTGCTAAACATCAGTATGGAAATTAAAAAAGGCAAAATAGAGTCTGTTAAGTTAATTTTAAATAATAAAACCTTTGATAATGCAAGTTTAATTGAACAGAGCCTTATAAACACCCCGCATTATTACCCTATTGTCAAGCAAAAATTAGAGCTGCTTTTTCAAAACAACATTAATTTGCCTTTTACATTTCCTGAAGTTTTGGAAATTGTATTTTAAAATATTCAACAGCCTTAAACCGTATTTTATTATTGAATTGTGACATAATATTATTGTAAGTACCCCTATTTATTATAGATTTATAGATTCAGATTTTATGATGGGAAAAAACAGGATAAAACGCAAACTAACAATTACCGACGACGGCTCGCACACCCTGTTTGTCCCTGAACTTAACGAGCACTACCACTCCACGCATGGCGCCATTCAAGAGTCGGCACATGTATTTATTAACAACGGGTTAAATTTTGTTATTGATGAGCTAAGAAAAAAAAACAGGGAGGACGGATGTATTAAAATCTTGGAGGTTGGTTTCGGCACAGGGTTAAATGCATTATTGACATGCCAAAAAGCGACAGAGGTTAAACAAACCGTATCATTTACCTCGGTAGAAAAATATCCGATTACCATTGATGAAATTAATAAACTGAATTTTGCAAAAAAGTTGGGAAATGGGTATGATGCCTGTTTTAAAAAAATGCACAACGCAAAATGGGGAGATTACGAAGAGATAACACCAAATTTCAGACTTAAAAAATTAGAAACCGATTTGTTAGATTTTAAACCCGATGATTTGTTCCATTTAATATATTTTGATGCCTTTAGCCCAAATGTACAACCCAAATTATGGACAGAAAGCGTATTTAAGCAAATGCACAATTGTTTGCTCCCCAACGGAATATTGGTTACCTATTCGGCAAAGGGGTTGGTAAAGCAAAATTTAAGGTCAGCAGGGTTTTCTGTTAAGCGGCTGCCCGGACCACCCGGCAAATGGCAAATGCTAAGGGCACAAACACTATAACCTTGAAAACCCTACACATATTAACTCGCAAGTAAAAAAACTGCATTTAGAAAATATAATGAGATGTACTTAAAAGCATAGTTTTAACTACTTTTAAGAATAATAAAAAATGGTTTTTATTACATAGTTGAATACAACTTTTTTTATCTTTAATTTTTATTAAAAACAACACTATGAGAGCAAAGCTATTAACACTAAGTTTTATTTTGGCAATCGGATTTTCGGGTTTTGGACAGATATTAATTCCAAAAAAAGACTATGTGCCCGAAATTAGGCAGTCGCGGTATAGTTTTGGTATCTGCCTAATATCAAACATGAATACTGAGGTGTCGTTTGGCATAATGCGCGAAAACCCCGATAGCACCCACGAGGTAATTTTTTTAACAAAAAGTGCTTTTTTGCGGCAGGTTTCTGGCCACGAGAGTTCAAGAGCAAACCCCAATAAAATAAACTTTTTTGAGGAGTATGATATTAATAGTCAAATAATTAACGAGCTTTGGAAACTTAAACACGATGTAAACCCTTATGGTAAAGAGATGGGATGGGGCACCGAACTTGGGGTGCCGTCAAAAGGGCAATATGCAATGCTTAGCGAGGTTGGCATTACTAAAATGACCGATTATGCTTTTGGCAACAACTTGTGGTTGCTGTTACAAAAAGTAAGCGACCCTGTTTGGGTTGGCCAATACCAAAACAGTAAATAGGGTTTTGCCTATACTTTTTAGTTGTTCGTTAAGATACAAACTTCGAGTTAAACCACAAAACCGCTATTGACGGTTATACATTGTTGGCTGTAGTTTTTATTTGTCATTTTCAGAATAATTATCTTTACGAGACATATTCTTGATAGACATTAGTCCATCTATGTGTTCGTGAAGGCTTTGACCGATATTATTCATCATTGGGTCTAATATAAAATCCACACCCTCTTTTCTTGCGAATTTAGCTGCTGGAACGAAATCACTATCTCCTGCTATCAAAATAATTTGGTCAACCTGTTTCTTGAACGCAAGAGTGGCAATATCAAGTCCAACTTTCATATCAACTGCTTTTTGGCTTAGAGGATAAGTTAAATCATCATCAGTTAAATCAGAAACCTTAATTTTGCCATTTAACAATGGTTTTGTATACCGTGCGTTAATAGTCCAAAGTCGGGAGCTATTCTTTAGAAATCCAAGTCTTAAAGCTATTTTTCTTTGTTGCTTTAAAGTCGTAAATAGATTATTTCTAAACTTATATTGGTCAGTATTTTTAAAGCTAAACGATTTTCCGCTTATCGGTTTCATTGAATCACCATCAAACGGTTTTGCATCATAATAGAAAATTCGATAAAGTTCAGTTGGAGGAAGCCCGTAGCGACTTCTGTATCTATTAATCTTCTGTATGTGTCTGAAACAATATGACACAAGATTTTTTGCAACAATTTCGGGTGCATCTGTTTTTTCAAATCCTATTATGTATTTATATCTCTTTAAAAAGAATCCTCCATCAATTAAAATAGCTGTTTTCATATGTTTTAGAATAAAAAAAAGTCCAAAGTCAGTATTTGTCGCTATAATTCCTTAAGAAAAAACAAAGTCTTAAGGTGACAAATCCGCTCAATGGACATTATATATTGCAAATATAGTAAATATATTTAAGTGCAAAACTTTTTTTTGTATTTTTGTTATGATTAATCAAATTTCGTGCCATCAAATTACAGCCAACTATAACATAAACGCACTATAACAAAGTATATAAATCATTGGTCAATAAGTGGTTAAATCAAACATTATGAATATAAATAAAGCAAGCCTGTTTATGATTATGAAAATTCGTACAACCAAAGACTCCCTGATTACGATAGGATTGATTTAGGAATTAATTATAGCTACAATACATTAAGGAAGGTTTCTGTTGATATTCAGAATATTACAAATGCTAAGCAAATCGGGTCAATCTTTTTTATATTGTCCTCTTTTGTCAAGTAAATTGTTTATCTCCTCTTCCGACAGGTTTTTGTTTTCAAGCAATTTATCAATAGCTTCAAGTTCGTCTGTCAGCGGACTGTTGGTTTCGGCAGATAAGTCGTCAATGCCCAGCTCTTTTTTTAGCTGTGCCACCATTTCGGCAATCATCATTTTTATTGGGGCGCCCATCTCTTCAATCAGTTCTACGGGTATGTTGTTTTTTATCATTTTATAATTTCCGGCCAGCATATCAAAGTTTTTATACATCGGGTCATCCTTTAATATAACCTTTTCGCGCGTGGCTTTTTCCCTCAATTTTCCAAACAGGGCAATAAGTTCATCCAATTGGTTTAATATATCTTTTCCGCTTTTTTCCATTTCATTGTATTTTAACACTAAGTTTAACGCAATTGTGTTAAAAATGTTTGGTATAACCCAAATAAAGAAAATTCTTAAAGTTGACTATCCCCGAGGCAAAGCCTCGAAAAATTCTTTTGATTAAAATAAATAGGCCAAGCCTACGGTAGAGTGTATTGCATCTATATTAATATCGCGCTTTATAATAGGCAGCGAATTTTCGTTATAGCTAAATTCAACATCGTATTCCGTTGCAGTATGAAAGTACTCTGTGCCAAATTTAATACTGTAGCTGCCATTAAGTTTAAATATAATGTCGGCTCCAAAATTGTAACAAAAACTTGCGGTTTGCACGTCGGAATAGCTCGATATTTGATTATCGTTGTATGATAAGCTTAATGTTTGGGTTGGCGGCATTACAAGGCTTAGTCCAATCAACGCTTTTAGGTTAAATTGCAATTTTCCTGCCGGAAAGCCTAATGTTGGCCCTGCCAAAAAATTTATATAACTCCAATTTTCTATTGAGAATTCCACATCAACACCTTCCGGAATTGGAGGAACATCTAACTTGCGCAGTTCTCTTACTAAACCCACAAGCATTGAGTCTTGGTTTGGGTAATTAGTTGCAAATGTTAAAGCTCCGCCAATACCAAAATACCATGTTGGTATATAATTACCTTCAAACGACAGGTTAAAGCCTGTTTGTGTATAACCGTTTGAAATATAATCGGCGGTTTTTGAAAAATCGTTTAACGGAAACGCAGGCCCCATACTAAGCCCTATGTGGCTTTTTTGCGAATACCCAAACACCGAGATAAATAATAGTATTATTGTAATTTGTTTTTTCATCTGTTTATAAATTTGTAACCTGTTGGTTATTAGGTATTATAATCATTTACTTGTGTGCTAAAAATAATTATCTCCAACATGGTTGGTTTCATCTGTTTATTTTTTTATCTGCCACAAGCAGGCAGAGGTTTTTTAATATTTCTCTTTATCCAAATTTAGTTTTTTTTTTATTAAAAGCGCCTTAAATTTTACAAAAACAGGGTTAAATTTTTATCGCATAAGATACATCTTGCCAAAACCGTTTTTAAAATAGTGCCCTGTTCCGGTATCCCTAATTTTAAGCTCTTTTCCGTTTAAGCGTGCGTTTACACGATAAAAATATACGCCGTTTGCCAAAGGGTCGCCATACATATCTTTGCCATCCCATGCATATGGTGTAATGTTTTTGCCAATATTAAGCGGCCCTAAATCTTCGGCATAAATAACCTTTATTACTTTTCCGGTAACGGTTAATATTTCAATGCGCATTTGGTCGGGCACAACCGAGCCGGTTAATTCAAACACAAAACGGGTTGAGGTGCTAAATGGGTTTGGGTAGTTAAATACGTTGGTTATGGTGCTTTCGTTTATTACCTTAAATGAAATCAGGTAATCGAACATGCCCGATTCGTTTCCCGACAAATCTTTTGCCTGCACCCTGAGCTCATAAATTCCATCGTCGGCAAAGCTTGTGTTATAAATAATTTGAGCTTTGTTTTTTGGCAGCTTGGCAGGAATAAATTGAACATCGGGGTTATTGTTTATGGCAATTTTATGCTCGACACCCGTACTTTGCGATTTTATATAGAACGAAAACACCGACGTGTCGTTTAAAGCGATAAAACGGTTCTCATCTTTTAACTGAATCACAATTTCGGGTTTGGCCGATATTAAGTCGCCATCCATAATGTGCAAACCGTCGAAAGTTACATCCAACAACGGATTTAATGCATCTTTTTTAACATAAAAAGGCAGTTGCGCCAAATTGTTAAAATAGTATTGTTCGCGTATGCTCATAGTACCCTGAGTTGTGTTTACCGGATTTATTTCAACCCAAATGCTGTTGTTTGCCTCAAGGGCGAGCGATGAGAATTCGATGGTGTCAACAACGAACATGCCTGCCTTTAAAGGTGCTATTTTATGGTTGCTCAATGTAATATTCTCATTTTTGTTGTTTTGAATCCAATAACTCACAAGTGTGCTGTCAACATCGGAATTGCCGATATTCTCAAAAGCCATGGCAAAAGTGCCGCCCTCGCCTTGGTGCAAAGTGTCGTTATAAAACACAAACCCTTTTAGCGGGTTCAATGCCAAATCGGTAACGGGTTCGTAAAGCACCTCCCAATAGTCGAGTTGCGAGGGGGTACGATAAAGCTCGTCTTTGGTGTAAAATACTGTTTTTAGATATGGGTAAACTACGGCGTCAATATCCGAAAGGTTTGTTGAATTTGTGGTAATAGAGTCGATTAAAAGCACCTCTTTGTCAGAGTTATCAATTCCAAAAACTTTAACAAAAGCCAACTCATCGGTATTATCCTCTTGTTTGTGATAACCCCAGTTTAGTGTTTCCCATTTTTTTGACGGACCAATTCGCTTGCTTACAATGGAGCCATAAGTAAACAGCCCTTTAACCTGCTCCTCCAACGATATTTCGTCGGTACTCGATGTTCCTGTTACTTCAATTGTTTCATCGGGGTAACCTTTGCGGGCAAACATTATATATGGGATATAGTTGTTTTGCATAAAACGTATTTCGTTGGCCCCCCACAAATCAAAAAGGCTTTTTTGATATTCGGAGTAGTTGCTGTAATTGCCCGAGATAAAAGAGTAGATAAGAAAATAGTTGCCTTGCGGCACATCGTTTTCGATAAAATTTACCAAGCTTGTTATGTTGTCGATGTTATTCGAATGAAAAACAAAAAACATTTTGGGGTTTGTGGCACCGGTACTGCAACCCGGGTAGTTTTGGTGGCCATAATCGTCTCTGTCGGAATACCAAGGTATTAAAGATAGCGAATCGAATACTGCCACAATCATTGCGCCTGTGGCACCACACGATGAGCTTCCGCCAAGTCCGTCAATTGAGTAGCCGATACTTCTGTATTCGGGTTCGCCAACCGGCGACCCCATGTTTTGGCAGCGCAAGGTTTTGGGCGCATCGGTAAAAATAAAATTGCGCTGGACGTTGTCCTTCTCCAAAAACATAAGCGAATTGTCAACTATTTGCCCGTAATCGGACTGGTGCCACCCTACTTTGTTTGGCTCTATACAAAATGAACTTTGCGACCACTTTTTTTCATCTGATTCTTTGGCAGTGCGCCAATAATATACCTGCTGCGGATTATAAGCCAAACCGCTTGGGCTCCACTCCACAACCCCTCCCTTGTGGGTTATTCTGTCGGTAATTAACAAAGGGCTGTTAAACAGGTAGCTCGTGTCAATTTGAAAAACCGTGGTTTGCTCTTTGGTAAACACATCAACCGACGATGCTTTTATTGTAATATTACTGTTTGGGTTGATGCTGTATTTATAAGGGTAAACCGGCACAATATCGGTTGACGAGATAAAAATATTTGTCTCGGCCTGATTATTGGATTCATTAAGTTCGTCAATAGCATTTATTCCGTCAATTCTAACTGTAAACTTATTGTTTCCCAAGCCATTGATTTTATCAACCGGAAGTTTTATTTTAATTGTATCTTTAAAGAACAGCCCGTTTACCTGCATAAATGAATTTGTTGTTTTTCCGGTTTGGAAATACCTGTCGATATCGACGGTAAATGTTTTTTTTGTTGTTTTGGCAGTGTTTGTGGGTATAACCGTTATAAAAAACGAATCGATTTCGGTTGTTAAAACCGAAGGCGTAAAGAGTATGTCGCTGTTTTTGATTGTTAAATCGGGCAACGGGAAACTATTCAAAATTATTGCAGGGTCACCATGCAGGGTAAACTCTTGCGCGGTGCTTTTTGCCATTAAGGTGCTACTGCTTGAAAGCAGTTTTATCCTTGAATTACGTATGCTTTTACCGATAGGCTCGGCATAATGGTAGCTCGAAATATTTTTAAACAATTGATTTGAGAATACGTTGAGCTCGTTTTCATAACCGCTGCCAACAACGGCAAGAAAAGCAATAGCACCTTTTTCTTCAATAATAATCCAATCTTCGCTTTGGCTCGATTTTCCATTCAAATGAATATTGCCCGTATAGCATGAGTTTGCCACCATAAATGGGTATTTACCCTTATTGTTGTATGCCGCCGGCTCATCAATATTTTGGTCAAATCCGTTTGCTGTACTGCCGTGGCCAAAAAATGTCATAAAGGTAACGCCATTGTTTACCAAATTTTTGATGCTGTCTGATTTTGATATTACAATAGGGTCCGATGATGTTTTTAAAAACGTTGATATAGAGCCTCCAAAAAGGGTGTCGGAAATAATAACCTCATAGTTCCTGAGATGGTTTTTAAACCGAGCCTGTTCAGTTGCATTTTTGCCGCCACCAAAATGAATGCCGCGTTTCATCCATTCATAAGCATTATTGTTGTTAATATTGTTCTCGAATTGCTGAACTTTTTCAAGATAAATATAAACATCGGCATTGCTTTGTGCTGCAAGCCTGCCGGTAGGCAAAGCCGACTCATACCCCGAGCCGGTAATACGGTTGCTTAAAAGGGCATCGCTGCCGGGCTGCCCCATTGTTGGCACCAAGCAGTTTTTATATGCTGCGCTATTATGTCTTATGCTGATTGCCTGAACGCCCTTGCCAATAATAAAAAGGTATTCGGGCGGAGTGTCCCAATTGTTAAAAGCGTACCTTAAAAAATTCCTTATGGCCATGGGATGCTTTTGAATACCGTACCCAAATTGGTTGTAAAGCTCGCCGGCATAAACCAAATAGGCATTTCGGTAAGCTGCATAAGCCTCAGCCGAGCTTTTGAGTTTTTTATTGCTGATAATCAAATATTTGCTGTTCCGGTTTGAGTGGTTTTTAAATGAGCATTCAGTAATTGTGGGGGTATTTAAAAAGTAGCCTTCATCAATAAGCTGTAAATTTGCCTTGTTGGGCAGAGACGGGATTAATGCCTTGTGCAAATCGCTTTCATTAATAACTTTTATAATTTTACTGTTAGTTAAATCAAACAGATAGGGCTGCCCATCAGAAATAAAACTTGAAATTTCGATATAGCTTTTTATGTTTGGCGATGCAGGCAGGATAAAACTGAAATTATTTTCGGTATTTGCATTAAAACCCCGCGTGTATCGTATTTTAATATATGAAGCCGCCATATTGCTTGCGGCAGAATTTTGATCGTCGATATTTCGGAATACAATGTCGGTTGTTTCATTAAGCATTGCATCAGTTTCGGCATGGTTTTTTATTGTTTTAAAACCTGTAAAAACAGTATCGAGCTCAAAATCAGGATACTGGACCACCATGTGGTTTTTGTTGCTTGAATATGAGATAAAGGCTATATCAATAACAGTTTTTAACCCTGCTCCATAATAGTCG
Source organism: uncultured Bacteroidales bacterium (assembly GCA_964419235.1). Lineage (GTDB taxonomy): Bacteria > Bacteroidota > Bacteroidia > Bacteroidales > SZUA-534 > GH45. The sequence continues at coordinate 4,537 of CAYQPP010000005.1, read as the reverse complement.
GGTGTTGGTATTTTTTTTGTTTTTACCGTTCCTAAACTTATCCCGACATTATCAACCCAACCCTCGGCTTTAACGTATTCACAATCTTCAATAGGCTGTTTATACGATAGTGTATATTCTTGATAAGAGTTTGCCCAACAAAAAGTTTTTGGCGTGTAACCTGTAAAATCGGTATCGTTTTCTTTTATAAACCGCTTATTTGAAAAACTGCCGTTCCATGTAAAAAACACCGATGCGGTATCGGTTATTACACTATAATTGGGGTTTGTCTGGTTTTTTACATCATCGTACATATCAATATCGAACCAACCATTGTTTTTTTCGGCATAAAAAAGCAGATACTCGATCACCCCCTCGTTTTCGCCCTCGATGTAGCAAGGTATTTCGGCTCCTTTATAAAAAAGCTGTACGTTTTGCGGGTTAAAATTGCTGATAGGAATACCTGCGGCTTGCAATTGTGCGTTGGTAACTTTATAAACACCGGTTTTTGGTATGCTAAAGCGATAATATGATTGATTTAAGTTTATCCATTCATTTCCATATGGTTGTGATAACACACTTAATGGAAGTGTTAGTAAAATCAATAAGGTGTATATAAGTCGTTGTTTCATGCGTCTGTGTTTAACCATTAAGAAATAGGTAATTTAATCTTTCTGTTTTTTTTAACCATTAAGAAATTAAGATAATTAAGGTTTATTTTTAAAC
>CAYQPP010000005.1:0-3732 GCA_964419235.1 uncultured Bacteroidales bacterium | reverse complement strand
TTTAAACTGCTTTTCATTTGTGTCCTGTATTTTATTAATAGAGTACGAAAGGCTGAAAATATGCGAGTATCCTGCTGCCGAAACGTTTCCTATATCTGTTAAAGCATAATCAATAATTAGCCTTTTATACTTGATGCCTAACCCTAAATTGGGTTGTGCGGTTGTAAATTTTTCGCCTTGCATCGTGAATTCATTTTGTATATTTCCGACGCCTGCCCGCAAAAAAGCAATGCCGTTGTAATTAAATTCAATACCAATGTGTGGGTCAATACTTATGGGGTTGCCTTTTATCAACACGTTTCGTTTACCATCGGTGGTAATATCAAGGTTAATTTCGGAAAGCACGCCGAATTTTTCGGCAAAAGCAAAATTATAGGCAGCGCCGAGAATAAATTTAGGCAATGTAATTTCGGTTGAGTTTTCGGGTATTTCATTGCCCGTCATTTTAAACACCTCAACCAAATCGTCGGTATAAAATGTCCACGAGTTAAAGGTGGTTGTAATATCGCGCCCCATAGCACCAAATTGCCAGTTTTTATAAATATAGCGGGCTGCCAAATCAATTCCAAACCCCCAAGCAGTTGCAAAATCGCCACCAATGCGGCGTATAATTTTTGCATTTCCGCCAACGCTTAAACCCTCAACGTTCAATTTTCGCGCATATGAAAAAGTTACGGCATAATCAGCCACCGAAAATGATTTTATGCGGTCGAACCTTATGTTGCCGTCATTATCAATAAGCTCAAGGGTATTTGGAATATTATCGACACCAAAGCGGATAAGCGATACGCCAAAAGATGAAACATCGTCTATTTTAAAAGCTACAGCCCCAAAATCGTATTGGGCAAGCCCTGCAAAATATTCAGAATGCATTAGCCCTAAATTCAAATTGTTTTGTAAAGAGACCAATGCGGCAGGATTCCAATATACAGAGTTAATGCCCGAAACTGACGCAACGGTTGAGTTGGACATGCCAAACGAACGTGCCCCCACACCGATAGACAAAAACTCGTTTGAGTATTTTGGCGCTACCTGTGCTTTTGCCTGAAAAGACAGGGAGCTGATAATTATAATATATAAAAGCCATCTTTTTTTCACATAGCATGCTTTAATCAGTAAAAGTATAAAATGAACTTCAATAAATTGATTATTTTTTATTGATTAACGAATATTTTCGACAAATACCGTTTGAATATGCAATTTAAGGGTAAAATGCATCAACATTAAGTATAATTTTTACTTTTGTTGTTGTAAGGTTGTTAAATTAATGCTGAATCATAATGGAAAAGAGAAATATTTTTGGGTTTGTACCCAACACAATTACTTCGCTTAATGTGCTATCGGGCAGTTTATCGGTTGTTTTTGCTTTTGAGGGAAATCTTGTAATGGCAGGGCTGCTTATTTTGGTTGCTGCCGTTTTCGATTTTTTTGACGGCATGAGCGCAAGGCTGTTAAACGCTTATTCCGATATGGGCAAGGAGCTTGACTCGCTGGCCGACATGATAAGTTTTGGGCTGGCGCCTGCCGTAATTGTGCATGTATTGGTGCGTGGACAGTTGCCGCAAACGCAATTATTATCTGAGACATCGTTTTTTGAGTTGTTGCTTATGTTTTTTCCGTTTGTTATTGCGGTATTTTCGGCCTTAAGGTTGGCTAAGTTTAATATTGATACGCGCCAAACCGAATCGTTTATTGGGTTGGCAACCCCTGCCAATGCCATACTTTGGGCATCGCTGCCGTTTGTGTTGCATTTTTACCCAAATTCGGTTTTTGTTGGTATAATAAACAATATTCCGGTTTTGCTTGCCCTTGCATTGGTAATGAGCTTGCTTTTGGTGGTTGAACTGCCTATGTTTTCGCTTAAGTTCAAAAGTTTTAAAATTTCGGAAAACAAAACCCGTTTTATATTTTTGGCAGGGTGCATAATACTATTGATTGCTTTTAAACCGGCAGGGATACCTTTGATAATAATATGGTATATTGTGTTATCGGTAATAAACAATTTGGTTTGTAAAAAGTAAACCGACTGTTGTTTAGTTTGTAAATACAAATAAAAAATTGTTGCCGAACAAAGCTTAACAACTAATCGAAAAGATTGCCTATCCTAAATTAATTTTTGCCCTTTTAGGAATATCAATAACTCCTTGCTGTTTTCAAATACCTCATCAAATATCTGTCGGGCTTTTTTTTCGGGTAATCCGGTGTTAATTGCAACTTCAATTAAATCAGCATTAACCGGATTGCCTTTACCGTTAACCGTGGTTGTATGTTGCCCGTTAAACCCTAAGCTAAAAACCAAGTCGTAAGCCGGTGATAAGCTCCATGTTTTTCCCTTAAGGATAAATGAAAAGTTTTTGGCATGGTCATCTCTATTAAAAGTTAAGACATTAAATACCATTTGGCGATACATTTTTAATGCTTCCTGCATATTTTGGGTTAAAGCCAATGTTGCTTTAATCAGTTCGGTATAATCTAACGACGGGTAACGGAAACTGGCATATAATAAGCCGCTTGCACTATGGATATGATATTTTTTATTTGCATGAATATCAAAACGCCTTGCACCGAAAAATTTTTGGCCAAAAAGTTTGGTTTCAGGCATTTCAATTCCGCATTTTTTGGCAGCAATAGAATATTGATATTCTATTTTGCCGATATTTATCGGGTCATATGATGATTTAAATTTTATAATCCAATCTTTATCATCAATATTTACCAATACCTTTGGCCGTGCCCCACCCGACGCCCCCCCTTTTTGATACAGTTCATTAATGTTGCCGTTATAATTAGCCTTTAGTATTTGCTCTACTTCAACGGCTAATTTATTTAAATCGGTTTTTGATTGTGATTTAAACATTTGAATTGCAGGTCTGTAATTTAGTGCTCCTACGCCATTTTTACCCACTAAGCAGAGGCGGTCTAATGCATTTATATGATTTAAACTAAAGTTATTATTTAACAAAACCCTATCGGTCAACAATTTTCCCCAACCGTCGGGCAAACTGTCATTAAAAACACCAAATAAACCATTAAAAGGCTCTCGTTTAGCAATAAAAACACCCGGCTTGAGCGGTAAATGAAAGGGAGAAATTGAAACGCCGGAATTTAGGTATTCGGCAGAGTATTCAAATGCAAATAACTGTTCGGGGGTAATAACCAATTTCCCTACTAACAGGTTATTTAGTAACACTTCAACAATTTCTACTTTTTTAATCATTGCTACGGGCCCTTTTTCGTGTTTTTTTCTTTTTAATTTTCACAATTTCGTCAATGCTTGAATATTGCTTTTGTGCAAATAGCAGATTAAATTCGCTCGTACTATTTAAAGCAACTGCCAACAAAAGCAAATTTTTTAATGATATTTCATGTTTATGCTCAAATCGTTTTAATGAACCTAAACTAATACCCGACTTTATTGCCAAATTTTTTTGTGTAATATTCAACTCTATTCTACGATTTTTAAAATTGCTAACAATTATTTTGGATAGATATTTAGGATTAAATTCATCCAATATAAAATCTTTATTGGTTAATATATTATCCACTATATAGTTATTTTATTATAATTATTAATATATTATCTACTAAGATATATAAAATATTATTGAAAACAGTAATAAATCAAATGTTTTTTATTATAACCATAAATCTGCAGGCATTTTATTAAAGTAAAATAATTTAATTGAGGTTTACAAATAATTACTTATATTAGCGACAAATAATTTAGTTATG
>CAYQPP010000004.1:18950-36118 GCA_964419235.1 uncultured Bacteroidales bacterium | reverse complement strand
AAACTCTGCGAAACTCGGCGTATCTCAGCGGTTAAATTAAAAACACAGGTGGAAAATATAAAATTCGGCGTATTCTGTGGTTAATTTATAATGAAAAAAAGCAAGCTATCAATATTAATAAAAGAGAAAGCCCTTGAGCTTGGCTTTAACGATGTCGGCATCTCAAAAGCTGAAAAGATAGATGGTTTTAATGAGCAATACTCAAAATGGATTAAGGCGGGTTACAATGCCCAAATGGAGTATATGAACCGAAATATCGACAAAAGGGCCGATACGGCTTTGCTTGTTGACGGCGCAAAAAGTGTTATTTCATTAATCACATCTTACTATCCCAAAAAACTGCAACCGGCAAATATTCCGCAAATAGCAAAATACGCCTATGGAATTGATTACCATTTTGTTTTAAAAGATAAAATGCAATTGCTTTGGGATTTTATAGTTAGTCATTATCCCGAACTACAAGGGAGGATATTTGTTGATTCGGCCCCTGTTTCAGACAAACTTTGGGCAGTTAAAGCCGGTTTAGGCTGGATTGGCAAAAACAGTTGCCTGATAAATAAAAAAATAGGCTCGTTTGTATTTATTAGCGAGCTGATAGTAAACTTAGAATTGGAATATGACCAAGCCTATAACCCCAATTATTGCGGAAGCTGCACAAAATGCATCGACTCCTGCCCAACAGGGGCAATTGTTAAAGCGGGAGTAATTGACAGTAACAAGTGTATCTCTTATCAAACCATTGAAAACAAAAACGACAATATTCCTGAAAAACTACAAGGGCAATTTGGCAACTGGATATTTGGCTGCGATATTTGCCAAGATGTTTGCCCATGGAACAAAACCCCCTTAACAACATTGATTGATGAATTTGCCCCGCTCCCAAATCTGTTTTTATTAGATTTAGATGCATGGCAAAAAATGGATAAAGATGATTTTAACAAGACATTTAAAAAATCGCCTTTAAAAAGGGCAAAATTCGAGGGTTTAAAAAGAAATATTGCCTTTATCTCTAAAAAAGTATAACTGTTATACCAATCTCAAAAGGCACAATTTTCGGGCCTTTATTATGCTCAACCAATTCCGACAGCGAGTAGTACCCATGCATTAAAAATTTGCCATAACCAATACGCAGCGTCAGCCCATAGTCAAACATGGCTATATGCTTAATATCAAACTCCTTTTGTTTAATTTTTTCACCATTCTGTAAATCGCGCCCTATATATTTAGTGTGCTTATTTATTATTACCCCCGCCCTAAACCCCGGATAAATTTTAAAACTATTACGAGTTACTTTATTTGGGTTTGTCCTAATTCGCAGTTCAATAGGAATAGTAAAGTAGTTAGTATTTAGTTTGTATTTTTTGTAATTCAATGTATCGGGTATCGGAACAAACCACAATGAATCGGGATTGGTAAAAATATAATCTTTTATATAATAGTTTTGGCAAGCTAAACCAAAACCAACGGCAAATGCCACATTTGATTTATTGCCAATAATAGGGTACATCATTTGCAAGGTTATCCCTCTTGAAAGTACTGAAGGCGAAGGCGATTCCTTGTCGTGAACCCAATTAGTACTGTTAAATGAAAATGATAATTGGTCTTTTGTAAAGTATCTGTTGTACTTATCGCCTCCTTTTTGACACCACGCCATAAAGGGAAAAGCCAACAGCAATAAAAGGCATTTTATTTTTATAGATGTAATCACTTTGTAAAAATAATAATAAATACAAAGCAAAGGGGCGTTTTATTTAATATGTTAAAAAATCTCTTTGGCAATTTTTTTGATGCTGTTTCCGGCACCAAGAGTATAAAAATGAAGAACAGGCGCTCCGTTTTTCATTAAATCTTTTGCCTGCTCAATGCTCCATTGTGTCCCAACCTCTAATGCCGCTTTGTTGTCGGCACATTTATTTATCTCTTTGGCAAGGTCTTCAGGTATGTGGGTATGAAAAAGTTTGGGCAGTATATTTACCTGATTTACCATTGCAATTGGCTTTAACCCCGGAATAATTGGAACATCAATTCCTACGGCACGGCATTTATCAACAAAATTATAGTAGTATTTATTATCAAAAAACATTTGAGTAACAATATAATCGGCACCGGCCAATACTTTTGCTTTAAGGTATTGTATATCCGAATCTAAATTGGCAGCGGCATAATGCTTTTCAGGATATCCGGCTACCCCAACACAAAAATTCGACGGATATGGTTGCTCCAATTTGCTGTCGAGGTATTTACCGTGGTTCATGTTAACCACTTGCTCTAATAAATCCACAGCAAAGGTGTGTCCATCGGGTTCGGGTACAAATGCTGTTTGTTTATGCCCGGCGTCGCCTTGTAAAACCAAAATATTTTCGATACCCATAAAGTTTAAATCAATAAGGGCATTCTCAACTTGGTCGCGGGTAAAACCACCACAAGTAAGGTGTGGCACAACCTCAACCTTATATTTATTCATTATTGATGCGGTTAAAGCAACTGTGCCCGGCCTTTTTGAAAGTATGTGTTTTTTTACAGCCCCGCTTTTTAAAGTTGTGTAAACAGCCTCATCTTTATGATAAGTAATATTTATAAATGCAGGATTAAACTCTATCAAATGATCAATACGCTGGTATATGCCTTCAATATTGCTTCCCCTTAAAGGTGGCACAATTTCAATCGAGAACAGTGTCTTTTTTCTGTTTTTTATTTTGTCTATTACTTTCATCAGTATATTATTTTAACCGCTAAATTCACTAAAATTTGTTAAATAATTTTTACATCTCCCTCTACGCCACTCTACTTCTCCGCAATTGGTTATTTTATTTTTTTCTCTGCGTTTTATTTATAATTCAACAAAGTGCCAAGCCATTTTTCTGCTTTTGCAACATCCCACCCTTTTCGTCCGGCATAGTCTTCAACCTGCTCTTTGGTTATTTTACCGATGCCAAAATAGTGCGATTCGGGGTGTGCCAGTATTAATCCCGACACCGAAGCGTTTGGGCTCATGGCAAAACTCTCTGTCAATTTAATTCCTGCTTTGTTGGCCTGCGTCAATTCAAAAAGCATATCTTTTTCGGTATGCTCGGGGCAAGCAGGGTAACCGATAGCAGGGCGTATTCCGCGATATTTCATTGCCAATAAATCATCAAAAGCAATATTCTCATTTGGTGCATACCCCCACATCTGTTTGCGTATTTTTATATGTAAAAGTTCAGTAAACGCCTCGGCCAAACGGTCGGCCACAAGCTTTATCATTATGCTTAAATACTCATCGTTGTTGGCTTTATACTCGTTAAGCTTTTTTTCGATATTAACCCCTGCTGTTAAAGCAAAACCACCTACATAGTCTTTTACCCCTGAGCTTACAGGAGCAACAAAATCGGAAAGCGAATAACAATACTCACTACCCGGCGTGGGCCTTTGCTGGCGTAAACCCCTATATCGGGCAATCTCTTTTGTTTCATCGTCAGGAGCATAAAAAATAATATCTTCCCCATTACTGTTTGCAGGAAACAATCCTACTACGGCATTTGCTTGCAATGCTTTTTCTGCAATTATCTCATCAATAAGCTTGTTGGCATCGTTATACAGTTTCTTTGCTTCCTCGCCTTTTTTGGGGTCGCTTAAAATGGCAGGATATTTACCCTTAAAATCCCACGATATAAAAAAGAATGTCCAGTCGATATATTTGCGTATTTCTGAAATATCATAGTCATTAAAAAATGTTAAACCAAGTGTTTTTGGCTTAACAATATCGGCTGTTGCTTTATTAAACGAGTATCTATTATTTTGTGCTTCGCTAAGGCTCAATAATGGTTTTTCAACCTTGCCATAGTTTTGCCTTATGCGTTCATACTCTTTTTTAATATTTGCACAATATTCAACCCCTGTCTCTTTGTTCATTGCCTCGTTCATCATTTTTACCGCTTCCGATGCATCTTTTGCATGAATTACCGGACCGCTATAATGCGGGTCAATTTTTAAAGCGGTGTGCAGTTTTGATGTTGTTGCACCGCCAATAAACAATGGGATAGTAAAACCTCCCTTTTCCATCTCTTTTGCCACGGTTACCATTTCGTCGAGCGACGGGGTTATTAAACCGCTAAGCGCAATAATATCAACACTGTTTTCTTGTGCCGATTCCAAAATAGTTTCGCACGGTGTCATTACGCCAAGGTCAATTGTGTCATAATTATTGCAAGCCAGCACTACATTAACAATATTTTTTCCAATATCGTGCACATCGCCTTTTACGGTGGCAATAAGTACTTTCCCTGCAAAGGTGCGCTCGTTAGTGCCATCCTCTTGCTCAGCTTCAATATAGGGTTGTAAAATTGCAACAGCCTGTTTCATTACACGAGCGGTTTTTACAACTTGCGGCAAAAACATTTTACCCTCGCCAAACAGGTCGCCAACAATATTCATCCCGTCCATAAGGGGACCTTCAATAATTTTTAGCGTGGGCGAATATTTTTTAAGTGCCTCATCAATATCTTTATCTAAATATTCATTTATCCCCCGCATCAATGAATAGGAGATGCGCTCCTCTAATGGGTTTTCGCGCCACTTTTCGATTTTAACCTCTTTTTTATCTTCGCTTTTAATGGTTTCGGCAAATTCAATAAGCCTTTCGCCGGCATCGGGCCTGCGGTTTAAAACAACATCTTCGGCCAGTTGTAATAAATCTTTCGGAATATCATCATAAATCTGAATCATGCCCGGGTTAAGAATAGCCATATCCATACCCTCTTTTATGGCATAATACAAAAACACCGAGTGTATTGCCTCGCGCACGGTATTGTTGCCCCTAAAACTGAACGACAGGTTGCTGAGCCCGCCACTTATTTTAGCGTGCGGCAGGTTTGTTTTTATCCATTTAATGGCATTTATAAACTCAACTCCATAATTGTCGTGCTCCTCCATTCCGGTGGCTACCGACAAAATATTTGGGTCAAATATTATATCCTCGGGCGGAAAGCCCAATTCGTTAACCCATATATTATAGGCTTTTGCACAAACCTCTTGTTTACGTTTAGCCGTAACTGCTTGCCCCTCTTCGTCGAAAGCCATAATAACGGCAGCGGCTCCATATTTTCTTATTGCTTTAGCTTTTTTAACAAAGTCGTTTTTGCCCTCTTTTAGGCTTATGGAATTTACAATGGCTTTGCCTTGCAGCACTTTTAACCCTGCCTCTAATGCTTCCCATTTCGATGAGTCGATCATTATCGGCAGGCGCGATATTTCGGGCTCCGAAACAATGTAATTCAAAAAAGTGTTCATCTCCTCAACGGCATCTAACAATCCATCGTCTAAGTTTACATCTATTATTTGTGCACCGCCTTCAACTTGATTGCGGGCAATGGTTAATGCCTCTTCGTATTTTTTTTCGCGGATAAGACGGGCAAATTTTCTTGAGCCGGCCACATTGGTGCGCTCCCCAACATTCACAAAATTGCGCTCGGGGTTAATATAAAGCGGCTCTAATCCGCTTAGCCTTGTTTCGGTTTTTATTATAGTTTTTATATGTGGCTTACAGCTGTTTGTAATATCGGCAATAGCCTTAATGTGCTCGGGAGTAGTACCACAACAGCCCCCAACAATATTAACAAGTTTGTTGTCGAGAAAATATTGAATTTGGTTTGCCATTGTTTTGGGCAGTTCATCGTACTCGCCAAGCTGGTTGGGCAGACCTGCATTTGGGTAAACCGAAATATACCAAGGCGATTTGCTTGCAAGCTCCTCTAAGTATGGGCGCAGACCTTCGGCGCCAAAGCTGCAGTTTAGCCCAATGCTCAACAAATCCATGTGCGACAACGATATAATAAATGCCTCGACGGTTTGTCCCGAAAGGGTACGCCCGCTTTTATCGGCAATTGTTACCGACACCATAATAGGGAGCTTGGTATTTAATTTTTCAAATGCATTTGCTACGCCAACATAAGCGGCTTTGGCATTTAAAATATCAAAAACCGTCTCTATCAGCATAAGGTCAACACCCCCTTCAATAAGCCCTTCGGCTTGCTCTTGATACGATTGTGCCAACTGGTCGAAAGTAATTGAGCGTTTTGACGGGTTATTTACATCAGGCGATAGTGAGGCTGTTTTATTGGTTGGCCCCATGGAACCGGCTACAAACCGTGGTTTATCAGGGTTTTTTGCTGTAAACTTATCGGCTGCCTCACGCGCATTTTTTGCAGCGGCAATGTTTATCCTTTTTACCAAATGCTCGGCCGAATAATCGGCTTGCGAAATACCGGTAGAGTTAAAAGTATTGGTTTCAATAATATCGGCCCCCGCCTCTAAAAACTTATAGTGTATCTCTTTGCAAATATCGGGCTGTGTTAGCGATAATAAATCGTTATTCCCTTTTAAATCAACAGGATGATTTTTAAACTCCTCGCCTCTAAAATCTTCTTCGGTAAGTTTATACCGTTGAATCATTGTGCCTGTTGCACCATCTAATACAAGTATGCGTTTTTGTATTATCTCTTCAATTTGTTGTTTTATATTTGGCATTGTCAATCTCCTTTTTATTCAATTAATTGGTATTGCGCATCGGTAATAAATTTAGTATGTATTAACCAAATCACCTAAATAGGCAACAAAAACGTCTAATTTAGGCAGTAATTTTTTAATATTAATAAGGTTATCCAATTTAATTGTACCAATAACATAGTTGTTTTGTTCAGAAGTGTAGCGCTCATAAATTTTTTCAAAATCAAAATGGCTTAATTCAAGAGGGTTAGTATATCGAAGATAGATTTTTAAAATATGGTTTGTGCTATATTTTGGCACCGAAAAATATTTCTGTTTTTTATATTCGTATTTATAGTTGTGCAGGCGTGCTGTTATGTCAGACAATACTGCCGAACCGGTTGGGTGCCCACCTGCCCCTTTTCCAAACATAAATTGCTTATCATAAGCCTCGCCCTTAATTACCACGCCGTTATATTCATCTTCAACACTATAAATATATTTATCGGGTGTAACCAAACGCGGTATCACATAAAGCGTTATCTCATTTTTGTTTATTTTGGTTACCTGCGCCACAAGTTTTATTTTATATCCTTTTTCGCGGGCATACTGTATGTCAAAGTCAGATATGTTTGAAATACCGCAATTAAATATATCATTGGGATTTACGATTGTCCCAAAACCGTGAACGGCAAGTATTACCAATTTATAGAGGCTATCAAAACCCTCAACGTCAAAAACAGGGTTGCTTTCGGCAAAGCCTAAATCTTGCGCCATTTTTAGTGCCGATTGATAATCCATTTTATCATTAAAAATTCGGGTAAGTATAAAATTTGACGAACCGTTAAGAATGCCTGTAATCGATTCCAGCAAATCGTTATCATAATACTCCTCAAGGTTACGTACTATCGGGATACTACCACATGCCGACGCATCGTAAAGCAGTGCGGCATTATGTTGTTTTTGCAGGGCTATTAGCTCGGTAATATTTTCAGCAATCATTTTTTTGTTGCCCGAAACTACCGACTTGCCTCCCATAAGAGCCTTTTTTACAATATGGTATGCTTCAATATCATTATCAATTAACTCTACAATAAGGTTTATATCGCTATCGTTTAATAAATCATCAACCTCGGTTGTAAATAAATCAGCATTTATATTACGGTTTTTTTTCGGGTTTTTTATGCAGATGCTTTTTATTTCGGCTCGTGCATTGGGCGATTTTTTAAGCACTTCGTACAACCCCTCTCCTACTGTTCCAAATCCTATTAATCCTATTTTTATCTGCTTCTCCATTTTATATTAATTTTTAAATATTCTATTAAATTTTCACATATTACTGATAATCAAAACCTAACTATCTATTGTTAAAAACTTGCTATATATTTTGTTCTGTTTTTCAAATTCAAGTAAAAAGCCGTCGTGGCCATAAAACGATTCTAATATTGATAATTGGCTATTTGCAACATGTTTATGAATAAGCTGTTGATTTTCGGGTGTAAACAGTAAATCGGTATCAATAGAGATAATAAGCGATTTTGCCTCTATTTTTGCCAACGCTTTTTTGTATCCGCCGCGCCCTCGTCCAACATTATGCGAATCGAGTGTTTTAGTCAAACAGTAGTATGAATATGCATTAAATCGTTTTACAAGTTTATCTCCCTGATAGGCTTGATACGATGCAGCTTTATAGTTATCCGTTTTATCAATACTCTCTTCGGCTTGGGTTTTATTGTATGCGTTTTGGTTACGGTAGCTCAGCAATGCAATACTCCGCGCAGCTTTTAGCCCTTTTACCCCGCCGGTTGGTTTATCCTCAAAAAATGTAGAATCGGCTTCAATTGCAAGTCGCTGACTCTCATCAAAAGCCGTAACCCACGGAATGTTTACCGCATTAGTGGCAACATAAATTGCATGTTCAAACAAGCTTGGATTTGATATTGTCCACTCTAATGCCTGATGCCCGCCAATGGAGCAGCCCAGTATTAGATAAATATTTTCGATGCCCAAATGTTTACGCAATATCTCGTGTGCCTTTACTTGGTCGCGTACGGTAACTTGCGGAAAACTGCGGTAGTACGGTTTTTGTGTGCTTGGGTTAATTGACAATGGCCCTGTACTGCCATAACATGAGCCCAAAATATTTGCACAAACAATAAAGTATTTTTTTGGGTCAAAAAAATAACCTTCGCCCACCATACCCGGCCACCAGTCAACAGGGTCAGAGTTTGCCGTAAATGCATGGCACATCCACACAATATTATTCTGCTCTTTATTTATTTTTCCGTAAGTGGTATATGCAATATCAATTTCAGGCAGCAATTCGCCACTCTCTAATATAAACTCCTTATTATATTTCAGGTATTTAACATTTTTCCCTCCGTTGTGCGAAATATATTGCTCTTTAATCAAACTTTTCATCTTTTTAAAACCGTATTAAGTAATTGATAATTAGTTCACAATAATTATTATTTTTTATTTATTTTCATAAACTTATTCCTATTTTAAATATGTCGTTTATTGATGGAACATTCCGTAAATAATGGGTTGTTAGTTTTCAAAACTGTGCATTTTTTTACTATCTGCACATTTCATAACCTGACTATTTACAGCAAACTCAAAGTGCTTGGTTAAAATCGTCAATAATATCGTCGATATGCTCAATACCTACCGATACGCGAATTAAATTTGGAGTAATATTAATATCAAGCAATTGTTCCTCGTTTAACTGGCGGTGAGTCATGCTTGCCGGATGCACTACTCCGGTACGAATATCGCCTACATGTACCACAAGTTTTGCCAACTGCAATTTATTGATAAAGTTTTTGGCATCGTTAAAACCACCTTTATAGCCAAAAGCCAAAACACCGCTTGCCCCGTTTGGCAAATATTTTTTACCCAATTCATAATATGGGCTCGATGCAAGCCCCGGATATTTAACCCACTCAACCTTTGGGTTTTTCTCAAGCCATTGTGCAAGTTTTAGCGTATTATAACTATGCCGCTCCATACGTAAAGCCAGCGTTTGGCAACCATGAAATGTTAAAAACGCATTAAATGGCGAAAGGCACGGGCCCAAATCGCGCAACAGTTGCGTACGTGCTTTTACAACAAACGGGTTTTCTTTAAAATCAATGGCATAACGCACTCCGTGGTAGCTTTCGTCGGGCTCGGTAAAATCAGGGTATTTACCATTTTCCCAATCAAAATTACCACCATCAACAATTACACCACCTAAGCTTGTAGCATGTCCATCAATAAATTTTGTAGTACTATGAATAATTATATTTGCACCATAATTAAAAGGTTGGCAAAGTATGGGTGTCGGAAATGTATTGTCGATAATTAGCGGAAGGCTGTTGTTTTTTGCAAAAGACGCAAATTTTTCAAAATCCAGCACCTCCATCCCCGGGTTTGTAACACTTTCGGCAAATATTAATTTGGTGTTGCTACGAATTGCTTTTTGCAGCTCCTCAATCGGGGCATCTTGATTTACAAAAGTACAGGTTATACCATATTTTTTTAGGGTTGACGAAAACAGGTTGATTGTACCCCCATATAATGATTTTGCTGCCACAAAATGGTCGCCGGCAATACATAAATTTAAAACAGCAAGCGTAACTGCTGCATGTCCTGACGATAATGCCAAAGCGCCTGTTCCTCCTTCAAGCGCATTTATTTTTTCTTCAAGTTGGTTTACCGTAGGGTTGCTAATACGCGAATAAATATGTGCGCTGTCTTTTAAATCGAACACATCACCAATTTGTTCGGCAGTATCAAATTTATACGTTGTGCTTTGGATAATTCCGGGCACACGAGGTTCGGTATTTTTTGGTTCGTAGCCCGATTGTACGGCAAGTGTTTCAATGTGTTTTTTGTTGTTGTTTCCCATTTTTTTTAGTTATAATTTCCTATTCGGAATATCCCAATAGGTTAGGTGTTAGCACCTTTCCTTTTGGAGGGAAGGTTGCTAGAGCTTCAATGAGCCTAATCTCTCTGCTCTTCTGTATAACATCAGTCTTAAAAAGATCGTGTATTGAGGGTGCAAATATATAAGGTTAATTCTATTATAAAAAAGATTATAACCTAAAATTTTCAATATTTATTTTTGTTAATAACCCACAT
Organism: uncultured Bacteroidales bacterium; assembly: GCA_964419235.1. GTDB lineage: Bacteria > Bacteroidota > Bacteroidia > Bacteroidales > SZUA-534 > GH45. The sequence continues at coordinate 25,531 of CAYQPP010000004.1, read as the reverse complement.
TGCGTATAAGAAATATAATGAAAATGTATTTTGCAAGAACATGCAATTTGTACATCTTTTTTATTAATTTTAGCTTATAAACCATAATAACAGCATATGTCAAATAGTATTCTCAATACCAGCATAGCTTTAATTTTTGCTTTTGTTTTTTCAGCAAATGCAAATTGCATGATTGAGAAAAAAGTGATTATACCCGACACAACATATTTACTAAAATTATTAGAGCAAAACACCAACAAATCACCTTTTACAATTGAAAAAAACAGATATAAATCAATAATAAAAAAATCATTAGCTGTTAACGACACATTACAACTGGCTAAAGCTTATTTTAATTTGGCAACTATTCAGCAGCTGCAAGGCAATAACAATGCAGCTTTTAGCAATGTAAACAAAGCGTATGTGTTATTTACTAAAAATGATGATAAACAGGGTATCGCAAATTGTTTGAATCAGCTTGGCACACTTTACAGGTATGGCGGAGAGTATGAAAAGGCAATGGAACACCATGCACTTGCATTAAAACTGTTTAAAACACTTAACGACACAACAGGTATAATTTTAGTACTCAACTATACTGGCATAGTATATCGTAACCTTGAAAATTATGCAAAGGCAAAAGACTACTATTTTAAGGCAATTAAATTAGGGAACAAAATTAATTCTGACCTGATAGCAACAATATACAATTCATTAGGGTCGTTTTTTTGGTATAAACATAACAATGATTCGGCATTGTATTACTACCATAAAGCCCTTATTTATGAACCAACAAGTTTGCAACTTAAAGAAAAACACTGTGCCGTACTTAATAATATTGGCAATGTATATAGAACTTTAGGTAAATTAGACAGTTCTATTTATTATTACAACCTCTCTTTAGCTCAAAGCAGTCAATATGGGCTTAACAATCTGGTTGCCATTACTTTAAAAAATCTTGGAAAAAGTTATAAATTAAAAGGCATGTCAAATATTGCCAAACCATATTTGGACAAAAGCTTAATATTGGCAAAAAAATCAAACCTTATTAAAGTTTTAATTGAAACCTATTTATTACAGTCTGAAATATATCAAGAACAGGACAAATATAAATACGCCCTTGAAACGTATAAAAAATATACTCAATTAAAAGATTCCATAATGTCAGATGAAAAGCTCGGAAGAATTGCTAAATTAGAAGTAAAATATGCAATTCAGCAAATGGAAAAAGACAAAGTTATATTAAGAAAGAATATTATTGAAAGAGATTTACGAATTGAAGAAAACAAGAATTATATCAAAAGTTTTATTTTTATTACAATATTGCTAATAATTATTGCAGCCTTTATTTATTTAAGATACCTATCAAATAAAAAGCTTAAAAAAAACCTATTGCTTATAAACGAAGTCCTTGAAGATAGGGTTTTGTATAGGACAAAAAGCCTTGAGAAAGAGATTCAAGAGCACAGGCAAACAGAAAAAGAACTTCTTAAATCAAAAATAAAAGCCGAAGAGTCGGATAAACTGAAATCGGCATTCCTATCAAATATGTCGCATGAAATACGTACACCAATGAATGCTATCATTGGTTTTTCTGAATTATTAAGCTCAGAGGGTAACCTAAACGATAATCAAAAAACATATCTCAATTTCATTCATACCAATAGCAATAAACTATTAACCCTTGTTGAAAATATTATTGACTTGGCCAGAATAGAGACAAACCAAATAGACTTAAAGATATTGCCCTGTAAGGTTTACGATATTCTTGCCGAACTTAAAACAACATTTAATATACCAGCCGCCGCAAAAGGCATTGCTTTAAAATTAACAGTGCCCGAGCAATACAAATTATTAATTATAAAAACAGACCATTTTCGGATAAATCAGATTTTATCAAATCTTTTAAGCAATGCTGTAAAGTTTACCGAATCGGGTTTTATTGAATTTGGTTACAGAGTAACTCAAAATAATGAAGTTGAGTTTTTTGTGAAAGATACCGGCATTGGAATTTCACAAGAAGCCAAAGCGTTTGTTTTTAGGAAATTTCGGCGGGTAGAAGATTATAAAAAAAAGCTTTATGGTGGAACAGGGCTCGGTCTTTCAATTTGTAAAGAATTAGTAAATTTATTAAATGGTAAAATTTGGCTTGAATCAGAACTAAATAAAGGATCAACATTTTATTTTACATTACCTATAACCGATTATTAGATAGTAAGACGTAATAAAATAAACAGACTCTAATTAGCTTATAAAACTTGCCATAACCTTATAAACATTGTTTCCGATGAATTGAAACAAATAATGTGTGTTTTTAATGGTACTATTATCACGAGTACTTCTCTTTATCATAAAATACTGCTGTTTAATAGAAGTATTTAAGCCGTTAGAAAATAATTTTTTAAAACAACATTAAAAATGTTATTTTTGATAAAAAAACCTCCTTATGGTTAAATATTTTTTAATAATAGCGGTGTTGCTAATTTCGTTTAATGTTTTTTCTCAATCGTCAGACACATATGAGGGTAAGACTGTTAATGTGCGCGATGCCGAAAATAAAAAGCAGGGGGTTTGGGTAAAACTCAATAAAGCAGGCAAACTCGAAGAAAAAGGGGAATACATAAATAATAAAAAAGAGGGTACTTGGAAAGGATTCTATCCATCAGGCAAAATTAAACATGAAATAACATACAAAAGAAACAGACCCGACGGACCGGCAAAATTTTATTATGAAGACGGCAAAATTTCAGAACAGGGCATTTGGAAAATAAATAAATGGGTTGGTCAATATAAATACTATCATGAAAATGGGAGCTTGGCTTACGATTGGAAATATAATGAATCGGGGCGGCGCACAGGCGAACAAAAGTATTATTACGATGATGGTTCATTAATGATAAAAGGCGACTGGACCGATGGAAAGAAAAAAGACGTACTTACAGAATATTATCGTGATGGAAGTATAAAATCAGAGATGAATTTTACTGAAGGCAAAGTAGTAGTTTCTTCAATTAAAGAGTATGAAATTGCCGAAAAGCCTGCACAGCGTCAAACTGCACCTTCAATACAAAAAATTGAAACAACAAAAAGTAAATCTGATAAACTAGGAGCATTTTCGCGAACAGGATATTTTAAAACCTATAATGAATTTAAAAAGTTAGACCGTGAAGGTAATTTTGTAAACGGAAAGCTTATGGAAGGGAAAAGATATTTTTATAACGATAACGGCGACCTTGTACGCACCTTAATTTATAAAGGAGGCAAAGCTATAGAATCTATAGATAATTAACTTGGGCATATAGCCCCATTAATTATCTGAAATACATTTTAAAAATAAGCACCTGTGGTAATAATACCATAGGTATTTTTTTGCACGGCTTTCAACAAAAACTCTGCTTAATACCTTCTCTCTTGCATTTTACAATAATCAATTGATATTGTCTGTTTTTTAGTTCAATAAACAAAAACACTTTTGTAAAAGTATTTTTTACTATCAATTATACTTTTGTAAAAGTATTTTTACTGTTTTTATAAAACAATAGTTAGTTAAAAAATTCCCCCACCTAACATGTTTAGTTTCAATAAATAATTTTTAGCTTTGCATCTTCTAAAATATTAAGTGATGATGCAGCAAAAAACTTTGATTTACAACACCCTTACGCGCAAAAAACAAGAGTTTATTCCAATAAACAAAGGTAAACTCGGATTATATGTTTGCGGCCCTACCGTTTATGGCGAGGCACACCTTGGGCATGCACGTCCGGCAATTACATTCGATGTTGTTTACAGGTATTTTGAGCATATCGGTTATAAAGTGCGCTATGTACGTAATATTACCGATGTTGGCCACCTTACCGACGAAATGGCCGACGAAGGAGAAGACAAAATACTGAAAAAAGCCCGTCTTGAGCAGATGGAGCCAATGGAAGTGGTACACCATTTTACCGAGAGTTACCACGATAATATGCGCGCACTAAACACAAAAACCCCAAGTATTGAGCCAAGGGCATCGGGCCATATTATTGAACAACAAGAGATGGTTAAAAAAATTATTGAACAAGGATATGCATACGAATCAAAAGGCTCGGTATATTTTGACGTGTTAAAATATAACCAAAAACACCCTTACGGGATACTGTCGGGCAGAAAAGTCGAAGACATGCTTGAAAATACACGAACACTCGACGGGCAATCGGAAAAGCATAATAACTACGATTTTGCCCTTTGGAAAAAAGCAAGCCCCGAGCATATCATGCGCTGGTCAAGCGAATGGAGCGAAGGGTTCCCGGGTTGGCATATGGAGTGTTCGGCAATGAGCACAAAATATTTGGGCGAAAAATTTGACATTCACGGCGGAGGCATGGATTTAATATTTCCGCACCACGAAGCAGAAATTGCACAATCAACAGCAGCACTCGGACACGAATCGGTACAATATTGGATGCACAACAATATGATTACCATTAACGGCCAAAAAATGGGAAAATCGTTGGGTAATTTTATTACACTTAACGAACTGTTTAGCGGTAGCCATAAACTATTAGAAAAAGCGTACAGCCCTATGACAATCCGCTTTTTTATTTTACAAGCACACTACCGCGGCACCGTCGATTTTAGCAACGAGGCATTGCAGTCGGCCGAAAAAGGTTTTTACAGGCTGATGAACGGCATTGAAGCTATCGAAAAAATAAAATCGGGCAATAAATCAACCATCAATGTCGATGCCTTAATTGATAAATGTTACGCCGCAATCAACGACGATTTTAACACACCAATATTAATAGCAAACCTGTTTGAAGGCGTAAAAACAATAAACTCAATAATTGCCGGAAACGAAAGCATTAATGAGGCTGATTTAACAAAACTCCGTAAATTATTTAACGATTTTGCGTTTGAGATATTAGGATTATTACCCGAAAACAAATCGGACAAAGAGGACAATAATCTATCATCGGAGTTAATAAAAATGATGCTTACAATGCGTGTTGAAGCCAAAGCTAATAAAGACTGGGCTACGGCCGATAAAATACGCAATGAATTAACCAATTTGGGCGTTATTATAAAAGATACAAAAGACGGGTTTGAGTGGGAAATGAAATAATTGAATTTTGCATATTTTTTAAATAGGATATATGGAACAGATAAGAAGAACTAAAATAAAAGAGGTACTAAAATTAAAAAATTTTGGTACAAAAATATGCGTAAAAGGTTGGGTGCGCACAAAACGCGGAAGCAAAAACGTAGCTTTTATAGCACTAAATGACGGCTCAATAATACATAATGTACAAATAGTTGCCGACCGCGAAAAAATTGACGATTCAATATTAGACAGAATACACACCGGCGCATCATTATCGGTTGTAGGAATTTTGACCGAAAGCCAAGGCTCGGGACAAAAAGTTGAAGTTATAGCCGAAACTATCGAGGTACTTGGCGAAGCAAACCCCGATGAATACCCGTTGCAGCCCAAAAGGCACACAATGGAATTTTTACGCGAAAAAGCCCACCTGCGTTTCCGCACCAACACATTTAGCGCAGTCTTCCGTATCCGCCACGCCATGGCTTATGCAATTCATGAATTCTTTAATAATAAAGGCTTCTATTATTTGCACTCGCCAATTATTACAGGCTCCGATGCCGAGGGAGCAGGCGAAATGTTTCAGGTAACAACACTCGATTTAAAAAACCTTCCAAAAACCGACGACGGCAAAGTTGATTACAGCAACGATTTTTTTGGCAAAATAACAAACCTAACCGTATCAGGACAGTTAGAGGGCGAACTGGCAGCCCTTGCCTTGGGCGAAGTCTATACGTTTGGGCCAACCTTTCGTGCCGAAAACTCAAACACATCGCGCCATCTGTCTGAATTTTGGATGATTGAACCCGAAATGGCATTTTATGACATAACAGACAATATGGATTTGGCAGAAGAGATGCTTAAATACCTTGTGCAATATGCCCTCGATAACTGCCACGACGATTTAGAATTTCTACAAAACCGATTGCTCGACGAGGAGAAAAGCAAACCGCAAAATGAGCGCTCAGACATGCCGCTTATCGAAAAATTAAAATTTGTGGTTAAAAACGATTTTGTACGCCTTACATATACCGAGGCCATTGAAGTATTAATGAACTCAAAGCCCGCCAAGAAAAAGAAATTCCAGTACCCCGTTGAGTGGGGCATTGACTTGCAGAGCGAGCACGAACGCTATTTGGTTGAAAAACACTATAAAAAACCTGTAATTTTAACCGACTACCCAAAAGACATAAAAGCATTTTACATGAAACAAAACAACGATGGCAAAACCGTACGTGCCATGGATGTGCTGTTTCCGGGAATTGGCGAAATTATTGGCGGCTCGCAGCGCGAAGAGAGCTACGAAAAACTAAAAGCCCGCATTGACGAGATGGGTATTCCTGAAAAAGATATGTGGTGGTTTATGGAAACACGCAAATTTGGCACTGTGCCCCATAGCGGCTACGGACTTGGCTTTGAACGTATGATGCTGTTTGTTACAGGCATGGGCAACATTCGCGACGTAATCCCATTTCCGCGTACACCAAATAATGCTGAATTTTAAAAAATAGAAGTGCAAAATTGA
>CAYQPP010000004.1:6884-18850 GCA_964419235.1 uncultured Bacteroidales bacterium | reverse complement strand
AAAACTTTAGTTTTCTTATTATTTTTGCGAAAACAGCCAAACTTTATCGTTTTGCTCTTCGTTGCGTATCCTGCGCAACTCGTGTAGTGCATTAACTTTATTATTGAATTGGCAAAGCGAAACACGGTATAATCCGTTGGCATTTAAAACCGATGCATCAAACCCCTTTTGTTTAAAATCATCAACAAGTTGCTGTGCATTTGCTTCATCTTTATAGCTGCCGCCAATAATATAAAAAGTATAGCCTTTGGTATCTTGTTTTTTTACTGTTGGTTGAGCACCTTCAGAATAAAACAGGGCTAAGCGTTTATCGGTATTTTTATTTATAACCTCTGCAATATTTGTGTCTGCCGGCATTGCTGTATGCAACTGCTCAATAGGCTTTTCGCTGGCAGTATCAAAATTATACCCCGCAGTTTGTTTAATATTTTTACTCCTTTGGTAAGGAACTAATGCTGCAATAGCCAATGCAACAATAACAATGGCCGCCGCCGCCCATTTCAATGTTTTTTTTGCGCCCTCATTCATATTCAATGTATTATATAGTGGAATAACATCGCGAGCGGATTTTTGGTAATTCAGTGGTGGAAATCTGAACGAAGACAGCCCATAGGCATCGGTTAAAAAATTCTCTGAATCCTCAGGAGTAAAAACCATAACCCTATCGGCATTAAACCGAAATACCCCTACTCCATCAAATTTTACCTCTTGATTTTTGTCTAACTTTATCCAAGCTTTTTGAACTTCGTCCTTAATCTTTTGTTCAGCCTCTTTATAGCTGATATTAAGATTTTTTGCAAGATAATTAATTAACAGGCCATCGTTATAAGTCAAGTTTTTATTAAACAGCACATCTTTTTTTGGCGGAAAAAAAGTATTGCTCAACTCATTGTGCTCAGCATTGTGGTAATTGGTTACAAACCCACCAAAACCCGGCAAAATTACACAATCATGTATAAACAAAAGCCCGCTTATATATTTATTTATGTCTTGCATTTAAAAGTGTGTATGTTACAAAATTAATAAAATATTCATTGGTTTCAATTTACCATGCGTTTAAAATTACGTATGTTTGCAATTTAAACATAAATATCTACAACAGCGGACAAGCTGAATAATTTGAAAAGCCTCTGTGCCCTCTGTTGTAAATAAAACTTTAATAATTAAAAAAAGATGAAAAAAACTATATTAATTACCGGAGGTGCAGGTTTTATAGGTTCGCATGTAGTAAAACTATTTGTAAACAAATATCCCGAATACCAAATTATTAACCTCGATAACCTTACCTATGCCGGAAACCTTGAAAACCTTACCGAGATAGAGAATAAGCCTAACTATAAATTTATAAAAGGCGATATTGTTGATGCCCCTTTTATTGAGCAGCTATTTACCGATTATAGTTTTGACGGGGTTATTCACCTTGCTGCCGAAAGCCATGTTGACCGCTCAATTACCAACCCGATGGAGTTTATAAACACCAATGTTTTGGGAACGGTTAATTTGCTTAATGCTGCAAAAAAAAGCTGGAAAGACAGTTTCGACGGAAAACGCTTTTACCATATCTCAACCGACGAGGTTTACGGAGCCTTGGGCGATACAGGCTTTTTTTTAGAAGACACCGCATATAACCCAAAAAGCCCTTATTCGGCATCAAAAGCATCGAGCGACCATTTTGTGCGTGCGTACGGAAACACCTATAAATTCCCTTATGTTATTAGTAATTGCTCAAATAATTACGGACCAAACCAGTTTCCTGAAAAGCTGTTGCCGTTGGCTATTAACAACATAAAAAACAACAAACCTATCCCTATTTACGGAAAAGGCGAGAATATACGCGATTGGCTGTTTGTTGAAGACCATGCAGCAGCCATCGACTTGATATACCATAAAGCCGACCTAAATAAAACCTATAATATTGGTGGCCATAACGAGTGGACAAACATTGATTTGATACGATTGCTGTGTAAGGTAATGGACAAAAAATTGGGCAGAGACGAAGGCGAATCGGCAAAACTGATTACATATGTTACCGATAGGGCAGGACATGATTTACGCTATGCCATTGATGCATCGTTAATTGAAAAGGAGTTGGGGTGGAGACCATCATTAACTTTTGAAACAGGACTTGAAAAAACGGTAGATTGGTATCTTGCAAATAGCGAGTGGATGAACAGAATAGTATCAGGTGCCTACGCCGAATATTATGATAAAATGTATAATAGCTGATGTAACCTTTAAACATTTAATTATATGCCATTTTTTGAAAAGATATTTAAAAAAAAGGAGCCTTGGGTTTCATTTGATTTGTCTTTTCTCGGAGCCGATATACATTCACATTTAATTCCCGGTATTGACGATGGCTCGAAGTCAATTGACGATAGTATTACTTTAGGCAGAGGCCTTCAAGAATTAGGCTACAAAAAAATTGTAACCACACCGCATATAATGAGCGACTATTACAGGAACACTCCTAAGGTTGTTAAAAATGGCTTGGCAGAAATAAAGAAAGCATTTTCAGAAAACAACATTAACCTTAAAATTGATGCGGCAGCCGAATATTATATTGATTACGATTTTATTCAAAAAATTGGTAAAGAGGAGCTGTTGACTTTTGGCGACAATTATATTTTGGTTGAATTTTCGTTTGTTGATTTGCCGCGCGTAATAAATGAGGCCTTTTTTAACCTGCAAACCAATGGGTACAAACCTGTATTGGCGCATCCCGAAAGGTATATGTATTGGCATGCAAACCCAAATGGGTTATTTGATTTAAAAAACCGCGACATACTTTTTCAAACAAACCTGCTCTCATTAATGGGCTTTTATGGTGTAGGCTCGGCAAAAATGGCCGAGGTTTTAATCAACAACTCAATGGTTGATTGGCTTGGCACCGATTTGCATAATCTTAACCAACTGGAGTTGCTTAAAAATTTGAAAATAAAGGAGAGTGTTGCACAAAAAATATCAGAAACTACTTTTTTAAACCAAACGTTATAAAAATAACAAGGGCTGCTCAATAATGAACAGCCCTTACCTATTTTTTATAGTTTTACCACTATTTAATAAATACCCGTAAAACCGCTTTATTATAAGTTTAAAATGTTGCAAGCGAAAAATTTTGCCCTTTACGCGGGTTAACGCACATAACAGGTATTTTTGCCGTATTGGCAATAATATACTGTTCGCTCGCTCCCATTACATAATCAAGGGTACCAATATTTTTTGTTGTCATAATAATCATAAGGTCGGCCTCAATTTCTTTGGCATAATTAAGAGTTGATTGTGCAAAATTGCCCGATTTTTCAGCAGTAGCTATTTCATACTCTACATTATATTTGCTTAGATATTTACGAGCAAATGCAAGGTTATGGTTAACTTTTTTAACAAGGTTTTTATCAGTTGCCTCTTGCTTAACAAAATGAACCTTAGCATTAAATATTTTTCCAAAATATATTGCCCATATTAGTTTTTCGCGATTTTCCGTTTTAAAATTTACCGGAAAAACAATTTTATCAAAGCTTGTTTTTTCTGTTGGGGGATCTTGCACAACAATAAAAGGAGCATGTGAACTCACAATAACTTTTAAAGCCCAGCTTCCGGTAAGTTTTTGCATACCCTTCATACCATGGGTGCCCATTATTACCAAATTAATATCGTCGTGCTCTTCGGTATAATTACCAATTGTTGAAAAAATGTTTCCTTCTTTAACAATAGCATTGGTATTAACTCCATTTTCTTCTTGAGTTTTTGCTGCTACCTCGGTAAGTTTTACCATTTGTTCGGCAACCTCTTTCTCTTTTTTGGCAATATGCAGAAGGGTGATAGTATTATCAAGAATTTTAGCCATTTTAATGGCATGTGCTAATGCGTTTTGAGCTTTATCTGTAAAATCCCAAGGAACAATAATTCTTTTTCCGGCTTCCATACTAAAAGTATTTTTGGTTATGTTAAATCTTCAGGATTTAACCTAAAACCCAAATTTATGATTTTTTTTTAACTTTAACAATCAAAAAAAAAATCAGTTGCTTTTTAGCATAATTTAAATAATGCGGAAATTACCTATTAAAATTCTTTATGTTGTTGAAAATAAATACGTTGAGTTGAAATGGTGTGTTTATTTGCAAAATATCACCAAAATTTTAACCTTTCAATAATCAACAGCTGTCAACTAAATAACAGAGTTTATGAATTAATCCAGATAAATTCTTATTCAGGAAAATAACCCTGAATAATCCCTCTTTTTGAGTTTTTCACAAATAAAACAATGGCATCACGCTCATTTGAAGCGGGCATCTCTTTTTCAATAAATTCAATTGCTTGCGATGTATTATATCCCTTTGAGTATAATTTTCGGTAAACTTCCTGAATACTGTTTATCTGCTCGTTCGAAAAATCCCTTCTGCGTAAGCCTATCGAGTTTATTCCGGCAAAAGCTAACGGCTCGCGGCCTGCAATTATATATGGGGGTACATTTTTCCCCACCTTTGAGCCACCTTGAATCATAACATGGGCGCCAATTAAAACAAATTGGTGTACTAATACTACACCGCTCAATATAGCAAAATCATCTATTTCAACCTCTCCGGCAAGTTGGGTGGCATTGCCTATAATTACCCTATCACCCAAAATACAGTCGTGGGCAATGTGCGAATAGGCCATTAGCAAACAGTTTGAGCCAACTATGGTTTTTCCTTTTGCGGCTGTACCTCTGTTTATGGTAACACACTCCCTAATTGTGGTATTGTCGCCAATTTCAACATAAGTAATCTCGCCTGCAAATTTTAAATCTTGTGGAATAGCACCCACAACAGCACCATGAAAAACCTTGCAATTTTTGCCTATACGGGTATAATTTTTTATTACGGCATTAGCTCCAATCCAGCAGCCATCACCAATTTCAACATCTTTTTCAATAGTTACAAAGGGTTCAATAATAACACCTTTACCAATTTTTGCTTCTGGGTGTACGTTTGATAGGCGATATTCCATTATAGTTAAGTTATTTTTCTTTTAATTTTTGAGAGTATAATAAACAAAAATATATTATAAATTATTATTAATTAGTTTTTTGTAGTTTCTGTAACATTATTACGAACAAGCTGGGCCATCATTTCGGCATCCATTACCAATGTTGTGCCAACAAATGCCTGCCCACGCATATATACAATACCCCTGCGGATAGGTGTTATCAATTCTAATTTAAAAATCAGTGTGTCACCCGGTACTACTTTTTGTTTAAACCGCACATTATCAATTTTCAAAAAATAGGTTGACCACTCTTTAGGGTCATCCACATTGTTTAATGCTAATATTCCGCCTACTTGAGCCATTGCCTCAATTTGTAATACCCCCGGCATTACTGGTTCGCCCGGAAAATGACCTACAAAAAAACCTTCGTTCATAGTAACGCTTTTTACGCCTACAACCGATGAATCGTCCATGTGCGTAATTTTGTCAATCAACAAAAACGGAGGCCTGTGTGGCAATGTTTTCATTATATCTTTAATATCCTTAATAGGGGGCTCGTCAGGGTTATATCGTGGAGCTACACCATTTTTTTGTTCAAATTTTACAATTTGTCGCAGCTGTTTTGCAAATTCGGTATTTGCATAGTGTCCCGGGCGTTTTGCAATAATTTTACCTTTTATTCGCCTTCCTGCCAAAGCCAAGTCCCCAATTACATCAAGTAGTTTATGGCGAGCAGGCTCGTTTGAGAATTGCAGGTCGATATTATTTAAAATACCCCGTTTTGCTTTTAAATGAGGTTTATTAAATAGGTCGGCAATACGGTCAAACTCATTTTGCGAATACTCTTTTTCAACAATCACAATGGCATTCTCTAAAGCCCCACCTTTTATAAGGTTATTTTTAAACAAGGGTTCTAACTCTGCAAAAAAAGCAAAAGTGCGGCATGGGGCAATCTGCTCTCCAAATTCCGACAAATCGGTAATACTCGCATATTGATGTCCTAATACTTTTGAATTAAAATCAATAAGCACATCAACACTATATTTATCGTCGGGGTAAGCAATAATCTCGATACCCTTTTCTTTATTTACGTAGCGAACATTTTCATGTACTATAAAATACTCTCTCTCAGCATTTTGTTCTTCGATGCCTGCTTGGTTTAAAACCTTAAAAAAATCTTTGGCACTCCCATCCATAATAGGTGTTTCGGGTGCATCTATCTCAATTAAAAGGTTATCAATTCCAAGGCTATATGCAGCTGCCAACACATGCTCAATTGTTGAAACACGCACATCGCCTTTTGCAATAGTTGTACCTCGGGCTGTATCAACAACATTTTCGGCTAAAGCCGGAATTATGGGTTGTTTATCTAAGTCTGTTCTTTTAAATCGATATCCATGGTCAACATGGGCAGGTTTAAAGGTCATTGTTACCGATAGGCCTGTATGTAAGCCTACGCCCTTTATACTAACCTCTTTTTTAATGGTTTTTTGATTATCCGTCATATGCTTATTCAGCGTTTTATTAACATTATTCAAACGTGCAAAAGTATGCTTTTTATTAAAGATTACAAAACAGGTTATTAATTGGAAACCTAAATGGCAAATAACTGTTAGTTTTAATACTTTTGGAATTTAAAAAACAGATAATCTATGATTACAATTGTTAATGCCAACGAAAATAATTTAAAAGGGATAACCCTTAATATACCAACCAACAAATTAATTGTGGTAACCGGAGTTTCGGGCTCGGGTAAATCTACTCTGGTTTACGATGTTATTTTTCAAGAAGCAAGGCGCAGGTATTTAGAATCGTTTTCGGCAAATGCCCAGCAATTTATGGGCAAGCTAAACCGTCCAAAGGTGCAGTTTATCGGAGGGTTGTCGCCTGCTATTGCCCTACAACAAAAGCACATGGTAAACTCTCCGCGCTCAACTGTTGGCACTTTAACAGAGATATACGATTTGTTACGGTTGTTATTTGCCCGTGCCGGAAATTATAAAGAGGTGCATAATTTTGAAATTAACCGCAGCCTTTTTTCATTTAACTCGCCCAAAGGAGCCTGCACAAAATGCAAAGGGTTGGGACTTGAAGACTGGATTGATGCAGAGTTGCTTATTGCCGACAAAAGCAAAACAATTCGTAACGGGGCATTTACAATGACAACCCCAAGCGGCTATATTGTTTACTCGCAGGTTACAATGGATGTGCTCAATCAGGTTTGCCAAGCCGAAGGTTTTAATGTTGATATACCTTGGAAAGATTTATTGCCTGAGCAAAAAAATATTATCCTTTACGGAAGCTCAAAAATTAAGGTGCCTTTTGGCAAGCACACTCTCGAATCGCGCATGAAATGGAGTGGCATTACCGCAAAACCCCGCGATGAAGGCTATTATAAAGGTATAATTCCGGTTATGGAAGAGATTTTGACACGCGACCGAAACCCGAATGTATTAAGGTTTGCACGCACAAAAGCCTGTACCGCTTGCAATGGGGCAAGAATAAATAATAATGCCTTACAAGTTAAGGTTTTTAATAAAAATATAGCAGAGCTTTCAAATTTGAGTATAAATGAACTGATAAGCTTTTTCACAAAAAACATATTAAATGAAAAAAGCCAAGTAGTAAAAAAAATAATAAATGAAATTGTTAAAACGGCGCAAACTATACAAAAGCTCGGACTTGGATTTTTATCCCTTAATCGTGCATCGGGGAGCTTATCGGGGGGCGAAACCCAACGGTTAAGGCTGGCAAAGCTTGTGGCAACTCAAATGCGTGGTATTTTATATGTTTTTGACGAACCATCAGTTGGGTTACACCCCGAGGAGGTAAAAAACCTTTTAGAGGTGCTTTTTCAGCTAAAAAACAATGGCAATACAGTTATTCTTGTCGAACACAACCAACAGGTAATGCAAAATGCCGAATGGATAATAGACATGGGTCCCGAAGCTGGCAACAAGGGTGGAGAGGTACTGTTTAATGGTAAGGCAAAAGACTTTTTTAATACTAAAGAAATTGGATTGAGCAAAACCCTGTTGCATTTAAAAAAACAGTTTCCTTTTAAAGAAAACAGTGTTAATAATTCAAATTTTATTACAATAAATGGCGCATCGGCAAACAATTTAAAAAATATCGACGTTAAATTTAAGCTTAATGCAATAAATGTTGTTACCGGACTTTCGGGGGCAGGAAAAACGTCGTTGGTTGATTATACACTTTCGCGCTATTTTGCTCAAAAATTTAGCGGCGGAAAAGATAAACCCGGCAAATTCCAACAAATCACAAACCATGAATTTATCCAGCAACTTCAGGTAATTAATCAAAAACCTATCGGAAAAACCCCACGCAGCAACCCTGCCACATATACCGGCTTATCCGATGAGTTGCGGAATCTTTTTGCATCGCTTCCGCAAGCAGTCGAAAGCGGGCTCAAAAAAAACCACTTTTCGTTTAACACAAAAGGGGGGCGCTGTGAAAAATGCGAAGGGGCAGGTTATGAACAAATCGGGATGCAGATGCTTGGCTCGGTTGAAATTGTTTGCAGCCGGTGTAACGGAAAACAGTTTAAATCGGAGATACTTGAAATTACTTACAGGCAAAAAAGCATTGCCGACATCTATAATTTAACTATTGAAGAGGCAACGGCATTTTTTAAAAATGAGTCCAAAATTTTAAAATACCTCAATCCGTTAATGAACGTTGGTTTGGGTTATCTAAAGCTTAACCAGAGGTCGTCAACACTTTCGGGTGGCGAGGCGCGAAGGGTTAAACTTGCAAAAGGGCTGGTAAAAATACCAAAAAAGCACACACTTTATATTATTGACGAGCCATCATCAGGATTGCATGCACACGATATTCATGTAATGCTGAATAATTTAGAAACATTAATAAAACTTGGGCATACAATTGTGCTGGTTGAGCAAAACCCTATTTTTATAAAAAATGCCGATCATTTAATAGAGTTAGGCCCCGACAGCGGAAATATGGGGGGAGAGGTTGTATTTCAGGGAGTTCCAAAAGAGATACTAAAAAACAAAGAGTCAAAAACCGCACAGGCATTAACAGATAAATTGGCAACCGTTGCAAGTATTAAAACAGATGCGTTTGATTTTTACAAACCTATCGAACTGCACGGCATTTCAACGCATAACCTTCAAAATGTCGATATTGAAATACCTGTCAACAAAATTACCTCAATTGCCGGAGTGTCGGGTAGCGGAAAAACTTCGTTGGCATTCGACACCCTTTTTACCGAAGGGAGACAACGCTATGCCGAGAGTTTTTCGGCATATATGCGAAACAGGCTAAATATAAACTCTGAGGCCAAATACGAATCAATTAAGGGTTTGATGCCCACCATTGCCGTTAACCAAAAAAGCGTTTCGCAAAACGACAGGTCAACCGTGGGCACAATGACCGATATTTATGATTACCTGCGTCTGCTTTATGCCCGTGTGGGAAAAAGTAGCCTTTCAACAGATAAACCCATGGCATCGTTGTTTTCGTTTAACCACGAGCAAGGGGCTTGCCCTGTTTGCCAAGGGTTGGGACATCAAATTATTTGCGATGCCGATAAATTTATTTCAAACCCTGAAAAATCTATCTTGCATGGTGCGGTTGACGGAAGCAAGCCCGGCAAATTTTATGGCGACACAACAGGGCAGTACATTGCCACATTAAAGGCTGTTGCCGAAAAGCATAAAATTGATTACAGCAAACCTTGGAATGAGCTTTCGCAAGAAGCAAAAAAAATTGCGCTTGAAGGAACGGGAGAGCAAACCTACTTGGTAAAATGGGAATTTAAACGAAAAAGCCGCGAGGGGGTGCACGAGTTTGAAACAAATTGGCCCGGATTCCTTTTCCATGTAAATGAAGAGTATTTACGAAAGTGCGGCGATAAAAGGTCGGAGGCTATAATGCCTATAATGAAGCGAATAAAATGCACAAAATGCAATGGCTCGCGGTTAAATTCCAAAGCTTTGGGGTATAAGATACTTGGCATGGGAATAGATAAAATTGTTGATATTCCGGTAAGCAACCTTTTGTTAGAACTAAGAAAACAAGTAGTAGTGCCACAGGCATTTAGCACAGACAGTATTGAGCAAAAGGCAGCACAAATAATAGCGGGGAGTATTATCAACGGGCTCGATATTCTTAACAAACTGGGATTGGGGCATTTAACTTTGGCGCGCGAGGCAAAAACCCTTTCGGGAGGCGAAGGACAAAGGGTTAGGCTGGCATCGGGCATTGCCCGCGATATTTCAGGCGTTTGCTTTGTGTTAGACGAACCCACAATGGGGCTGCACCCTAAAGATATCGACAACCTGTTTTTTATGCTGTATGAATTAAAACGACAGGGTAATACGGTTGTGGTTTGCGAGCACGATGCCGATTTTATCCGTTACAGCGACCACGTAATTGAATTGGGCCCAAAAGGGGGCAAACAGGGAGGCAAAATTATTGAACAGGGCGAGGTTAAACATATGCTGAAAAGCAAAAAGTCGATTATAGGCAAATATTTATCGAAAGATTATAGTTTTAACAGAGCTAAACAAAAGGTTGATTTTAACAATGGCATAACAGTATCAAAAGCATCGGCAAACAATTTAAAACATATTGATGTTAAAATACCTGCAAAATCGCTTGTTGTAATCAGCGGCGTGTCGGGTAGCGGAAAATCAAGTTTGCTTAATGATGTAATTTACAAATCATACAAGCACAATAAGCCTGTTAATTGCAATAATATTAACGGGTTTAGTAATTTTAACAAAGTAGTTTTTGCAGAGCAAAAAACACCTAAGGGGCACGCCTTGAGTTTTGTTGTCAGCTATTTAGGATTGTTTGATATTATTAAAGATGCATTTGCAAAACAGGCTGTTGATAGCGGGCTGGCATTTAAAAAATTGCACTTCTCGCTCTCGGGCAAAGAGGGAAAATGCCCTGCATGTTTAGGAAAAGGATATATAAAAACCTCAATGGATTTTTTGTCGGATATTTACGAAACCTGCGATGAGTGCAATGGAAAAAGGTTCAATAACAATGTGCTTAAAGTAAAAATAGAGAACCATGATATTGCTTCGACTTTAAACTTGCCGTTTATAGAGTTGTCAAACATTATTAAAAATAAAAAACTTGAAGATAGTTGCGAGCTGTTGCTGCAATTGGGATTAGGATACCTGTTGGCAGGCCAACCATTAAACACTTTAAGCGGAGGCGAGCTACAAAGGTTAAAACTTGCAAAAACCCTTTTAGAAAGCAACGGCAAACCAACCCTGTTTTTGTTAGACGAACCTACAACAGGTCTGCATATGCAAGATGTTGAGCAACTGATGCTCACTTTTGACAACTTATTAAATATAGGGCATAGCTTTATTGTAATAGAACACCATAAAACGGTAGTTGACAATGCCGATTTTTTAATTGAACTGGGACCCGGCGCAGGCAACAAAGGGGGGCATTTAATATAGTGCCTAACATCGGCAAATTATCGTCAATTTTGAGAAAAAACATCATAGGACTAAAATAAAGATATTCTGAATTTATTCTCTTAGACTTTTAATAAAATCAATAGTTTCGATATCCATTTTTGAAAAGGCAAACCATTTTTTACCTAAGTCTTTTAAAGAAGCCCCAAAATGATATACGGTATTGTCGTCAATAATTAAAAAGCGGTCGTGTGATTTATCAAATTTATGCGCTTTTACAATCGGATATTGTTGGTTGTGTTTTTCAATATCCAGTTTTAACTGTTTGGATATGTTTTTTGTGTAAATGTGAAAATCAACTCCTTTATCTCTCTTTGTAAAAAGAGTTAAAACGCTATCATCAATGTAATTATCAATAAGAGTTAGTGAACTTTTAGCTGTTCTTATTAAGTCGCTTACAAATATGTAGGCATCGTAAATTTGTCCGTTGTAAAATATCCCTTGTGTGGGCTGTATAGATTTGGTTTCGAGAGCTTTAAGGATAGTGTCTATTTTATTATCTGTATCAAGTTG
>CAYQPP010000004.1:0-6784 GCA_964419235.1 uncultured Bacteroidales bacterium | reverse complement strand
TTTTGTTTCAACATCGTATATTTCAGCTAAATCCTTATCTATCATTACCTGTTTACCACGTATGGTATATATCTTATTTTGGATATTATCTATTTTAATTATTTCTGCCATACTATAAGTTTATTTTGTAAAAGTATTAATTATTTATGTTGTTTTTTTAGAATGCAGCAAGATGTTTAGCATATTCTTGTCGTTGTTCGTTCTCGAAGCTGTTTAAATATCGTTGTGTCATATCGAGGTTGTAGTGTCCTAAACTCTCACTTATAAATTCCATTGATACACCGGAACGTTTAAGGGTTGTTGCAAAACTGTGTCGGGGTCTTTGTATCTGCTGCTCCATTTTTTAATAATGCATTTCTTTTAACAAAAACATAACCGTTTAAACAAATTACATAATTTTGCGTATTGGTAATGATTTAATAAAACACAAAAATGAGTTTAGATATAAATAAAATACGAGAAGACTTTCCGATACTTAACAAGAAAGTATATAATAAACCCCTTGTTTATTTTGATAATGCCGCAACCACGCAAAAGCCAAAAGCAGTACTCAACAAACTGATAGAGGTTTATACAAAATACAATTCAAATATACACCGCGGCGTGCATTTTATGAGCAATAAAGCCACCGAAGAGACTGAAAACGCACGAAAAACAGTTCAAACATTTATTAATGCAAATCAAAGCTGCGAAATAATTTTTACGCGGGGGGCAACCGAGGCTATAAACCTAATAGCACATTCGTTTGGCGAGCTTTTTATTAATGAAGGCGATGAAATTATTGTATCGGAAATGGAGCACCACTCAAACCTTGTGCCATGGCAGATAATTGCCCAAAAGCATAATGCCAAAATTGTTAAATGGCCTTTTACCGATGCAGGAGAGTTAGAGCTCGACACACTAAAAAAGCTAATCGGCAACAAAACAAAGCTAATTGCCGTAAACCACGTCTCAAATTCGTTGGGCACTATTAATCCGATAAAACATATTATTGAAATAGCACACAAAAACAACGTAAAAGTTTTAATAGACGGGGCACAAGCCGTTCAGCACATTAAGGTTGACGTAAAAGCCTTAGATTGCGATTTTTATGTTTTTTCGGGGCATAAACTTTACGGCCCTACCGGAATAGGGGTTTTATACGGAAAAGAGAACCTGTTAAACGAATTGCCTCCGTATCAAGGTGGAGGCGAAATGATTGAAACAGTATCGTTTGAAAAAACAACGTATAATAAACTGCCATATAAATTTGAAGCAGGCACGCCAAACTATGCCGACACAATTGCCATGGCTGAGGCTATCAATTATATTTCAGAAATTGGGATAGAGAATATTGCCAACTACGAAACCGAGCTTCTAAAATATGGCGAAGATAAATTAAAAACTATTCCGGGGCTTGAGATTATTGGAACGGCACAAAACAAAACAAGTGTTATTTCATTTAATATTAATGGGTTACACTCATTTGATGTTGGCATGATATTAGATAAAATGGGCATTGCGGTACGCACAGGCACGCATTGCACCGAACCGGTTATGGCACATTACGGAATAACCGGAACAGTACGCGCCAGTTTTGCGTTCTACAATACAAAAAAAGAGATTGATAAATTATATGAAGGGCTGTTAAAAGTTGTTGAAATGTTTACGTAACACCCCCCTCTTTAAAAAAATTACAAAACTTATGAGCGAATTAAACAAAAGACAAGACGAAATAATTGAGGAATTTAGCATTTTTGATGACTGGATGGACAGGTACTCATACTTAATTGACATAGGCAAAGAGCTTGATGTGCTTGCCGAAGATAAAAAAAACGACCAAGTTTTAATAAAAGGCTGCCAAAGCAAAGTTTGGTTAAGTGCCGAACTTGAAAACGGCAAGGTAATTTTTAAAGCCGATAGCGATGCTATTATTACACGAGGCATTGTAGCACTGTTAATACGTATAATGTCGGGGTTGGAGCCAAACGAAATAATGAATGCCAACCTCTATTTTATCGATAAAATCGGTTTGCAAGAGAACCTGTCGCCAACACGGTCAAACGGTTTGGTGTCAATGGTTAAACAGATGAAAATGTACGGGTTAGCCTATCATACTAAACTAAATGGAAGTATTGAATAACAATGCCTAATTATGAACTTTTTTGATTAACTATTTAAAATTTTTACAATGAATAAAGAGTTAGAAGACATATTGATTGCCGAACTAAAAACCATATACGACCCCGAAATACCGGTTAACATTTACGATTTAGGATTAATATATAACCTTAAAGAAGACAACGGGATACTTGAAGTTGAAATGACATTAACAGCCCCGGGCTGCCCCGTTGCTGATGATATTGTTGCCAACATTAAACAAAAAATGGAAACGGTTGACGGCGTTAAAGAGGCTGTTATAAACTTAGTTTTTGACCCACCTTGGAGTATGGAGATGATGACAGAGGAGGCTAAATTAGAATTGGGTATGTTGTAAATTAGTTTTATTTTAACATATAATTTAGGCATTATTATTGTTTTGTATTAGCTTTGTTTAAAACTAAACCAAACATATAATGAAAACCCTCTATTCCATTTTTTTGATTTTTATATTGTTGCTAATACAATCGTGTGCAACAATCTTTAGCGGCACAACACAAAGCATTATGCTTACTTCCTCTCCCTCGGGAGCCGACATTTATGTTAACAATAAAGACATACACAAAAAAACCCCCGCCAAAATTAATATTAACAGAAAAGTATCTGCTACCGAATTCAATAGTAAAAACCAATATAACTATACCTTTAAATACGATGGATATGAAGATATAGTTTATACCAATTTTGCTGAAAATAATAGCATAGTATGGTTAAACCTGATATTTTTTTATACCGCCCCTTTAACAATCCCGTTAGATTATATTACCGGAGCTGCCTACAAATACGATAACAACGTGCATGCCAATCTGCAACAAAATAATAATACCAAAACCATTGTTAAAGAAAAAATTGTTTACGTGCCGTCGGGCAGTACTGCTCCGGCATATGTTTTTGAAAAAAATTCGGACATAGACAAAAACATACCCATAACCCCAAACCAACACCCCAACCGATATGCGCTTATTATTGGCAATGAAGATTATAGCTCGCACCAAATTGACCTTACCCAAGAGGTAAATGTTGACTTTGCTAGAAACGATGCTTGTGCATTTAATGACTATGCACAAAATGTTTTAGGCATCCCTAAAGAGAACACTATTTTTATGTTAGATGCAACTACGGGAACAATGAACCAAGGAATTGCAAAAGCAAACAAAATATTAGAGATTACAAAAGGCAAAGCCGAAATGTTTGTGTATTACGCAGGGCACGGTTTGCCCGATGAGCAGACAAAAGAGGCCTACATTATGCCTGTTGATGTTAGCGGCAAAAATGCAAATGAAGGTATTGCCCTAAAAAACCTTTATGAAAAACTTACTGAATACCCATCAAAAAGGATTACAGTTTTTATCGATGCCTGTTTTTCAGGAGGAGCGCGTAACCAAGGGCTGTTAGCTGCTCGTGGTGTTAAAATTAACCCAAAAGAGTGCCCGCTTAGCGGCAAATTGGTTGTTTTTAGTGCAAGCAGCGGTCAGCAATCATCACTACCATACAGGCAAAAAGAGCATGGCTTTTTTACTTACTACCTGCTTAAAAAACTGCAAGAAACCGGCGGTCAAGTAACATACAATGAATTATCAAACTATTTGAATGATAATGTTACATTAAAATCGGTACTTATTAACGATAAAGAGCAAAACCCAAAAGTTAGCGTCAGCTCAGGTAGCCAAAATATTTGGAAAGAGTGGAGATTTAATGAGTAAAACCTACTTTAATCAAATTTCGTGATGTTATTAAAACTTTTATCTTATTACCTGCCTAACGGCAAGGCAGCCTTTTTTACTAAAATCTAACAACTTATTTATATTGATGAGTGAAATAAAAATAGCAGGCTTTAAAAAGCAAAGTTTAATTGATTACCCGGGAAATATCAGCTCAGTGGTTTTTACACAGGGCTGTAATTTTCGTTGCGGGTACTGCCATAACCCCGAATTGGTTTTACCACAAAAGTTTGGCAGCCTATATAACAATAATCAGATATTTGAGTATCTGTTAAAATATAAAAACATGTTAAATGCTGTTTGTATAACAGGCGGCGAGCCTACAATACATAAAGGATTACCTGCTTTTATCTCAAAAATAAAGCAGTTAGGCTTAAAAATTAAATTAGACACAAACGGCACAAACCCTAAAATGTTGCAACAGTTGTTTAATAACGGCATGCTCAATTTTGTGGCTATGGACATTAAGCACATCTTAAATTTTGATGATTATAATAAGTCAGTTGGCAATTGTATTGATAAGGTCGTGTATAAAAACATTTTGTTTTCAATAAACATAATAAAAAACTCAAAGGTTGATTATGAATTTAGGACAACCATTGTTAAGGGTTTGCATAGTGTTGAGCACATAATAGATTTAAAAAAGCAGTTTGGCAATAATTACCAAACACATAATTTTAATTCGGCAGTGGTTTTAAATCCCGAGTTTAATTTTGAGCCTTTTTCAGAGCGCGAATATGGTATTATCCAGAGTTTATGAATTAATAGAAGAACTTTTAATTTATCGGTTTAAAATAATACGCTCGCCAAGTGTTTTCGAAATATCAATTTTAAATTGTGTATAAAGCATATATTTTTCGTACAAGTTGTTAATGTCATCCTCTTTGTCGGGTTCGGCAGAAAGGGTTTTTAGCTCCTGTTCAATGTCTTGCAAAATATTTATAACAAGTTCGTATTTATAACCCGAAATGGCATTATCGATAACGTCTTTTAGATTATCCTCTTCGGTTGAGATGTAAGTGCCTTTTTTGCTCCACATTTTGCTTATTTGATGGTTTTCGGCAAGCAAATTGGCGGCTATTTTTGATATAAGCTGGTTTTCGTGGTTAATAAAGTAGCTGCTGTTTAATATGTTACCGTTTGCAAATTGTAATTTGAATTCGTCAAAAACAAGTTTATACCCCGGATTTTTTATATCAATTTCGTTTTCGAGCTCGCGAAAAATATAGCTTGCGGCAATAATTTTTTCTTCGGGGTGCTCATCGTTGGCCGATATTGTAAACAGAACTTTTTCGGGATAGTTTAACAGCAGCCTTACAATCTCTTTTTCAAAAAGCTCATATTTGTTGGTGTCGGACAGTTGTATGTTTAGGGCTTCGCCCGATGGGTTAACGGGGCTTGTCTGTTCACGTTTCCACTGTTTCTCGCGATTGTTATACAGTATTTTGTTTATCTCAACGTGCAGTATTTTTTCGTCAACACCCATAATGGTGGCACACTCTTTAACGTACAGGGCACGGGTAATCGAGTTTGGTATAACCGCAACAGTTCGTACAATATCGGTAATCAGATTGGCTTTTTTTACGGGGTCGCCTTTAACATCATCTAAAAGCAGTTTTGTTTTAAACGAAATAAAATCGCTTTCGTTCTCTTTAATAAAATCATAAAACTCGGTTGCGTTGTGCTTGCGTGCAAACGAGTCGGGGTCTTCGCCGTCGGGCAGCAAAACAACCTTAACATTCATGCCCTCTTCAAGCACAAGGTCAATTCCGCGCAGGGCGGCTTTAATTCCGGCGGCATCGCCATCGTATAAAACCGTAATATTTGGCGTAAAGCGTTTTATCAACCGTATTTGGTTTGTGGTAAGTGCCGTACCCGACGATGCCACAACATTTTCAATTCCGGCTTGGTGCATGCTTAACACATCGGTATAACCCTCAACCATGTAACATTTGTTGTTTTTTATAATGGCTTTTTTTGCAAAGAAAATGCCATATAAAACATTGCTTTTGTGGTAAATCTCCGATTCGGGCGAATTTAGGTATTTTGCAGTTTTTTTATTGGTTCCGAGCGTACGCCCGCCAAAGGCTATTACCCGCCCCATTAAGTTGTGAATAGGAAACATAACCCGTTCGCTAAACCTGTCAAAATAGGTTTGGTCGTCGCGTTTTATGGTAAGCCCCGTATCAATCAAATATTTTTCTTTATACCCTTTTTCTATTGCTTGTTTTGAAAAGCTGTCGCGGGTTTTGCGGCAGTAGCCCAGCTCAAAATCTTTAATGGTTTTATCGGTAAAGCCGCGCTCTTTAAAATACGACAGCCCAACGGCTTTGCCCTCTTCGGTTTCGGTTAAATTATGAGTAAAAACTTTTTGTGCAAAATTACTGACAATCAGCATGCTTTCGCGTGCGTCTTGTTGCTCGCGCTCCTCGGGTGTTACCTCTTTTTCAACAACTTCAATATGGTATTTTTTTGCCAGCCATTTTAATGTTTCAACATATGAGAGCTGTTCGTGCTCCATCACAAAATTTACCGAGTTGCCGCCTTTTCCGCATCCAAAACATTTATAAATACCCTTGGCAGGAGAAACGGTAAACGATGGTGTTTTTTCATTATGGAAGGGGCAGAGCCCGAGATAGTTTACCCCTCTTTTTTTAAGACTTACAAAATCAGACACCACTTCAACAATATCTGCTGCGTCAAAAATTTTATCAATGGTTGTCTTGTCAATCATAAAAAACAGATAATGAAATATTTACATAAATAAGCAAAAAATTGTTGCAGAGTGTGAAAGTACAAATTATGGCTGTTATTTGACAGAGGTTTATAAATATTTTAAATTATTAATTTGTTTTAATTTAATATTCAGATAAATAGAGGCAGAAAAAATTTTTCAAAAACAAAAAAAAACTGTACTCTTATAT
>CAYQPP010000003.1:0-38952 GCA_964419235.1 uncultured Bacteroidales bacterium | reverse complement strand
TCGCCAACATTTACCGTTCGGGCAGGCTTTGTTTGGTCGCCGTTCAAATACACCTTGCCCTTTTTGCATGCATCGGCCGCCTGACTGCGGGTTTTAAAAATCCTTACAGCCCACAACCATTTATCAATGCGTATTTCCGATACTTCCATTTATAGCTATTTACATTATTGTGAAATATTGGTTTCCCAAATCTCCAAATTTTATTATTTATCAATATAAACCTCTAATAGTTTCGATTCGCCATTAACAGGTTTTAAAAAAATTTGTTTTAAAACGGCCGGCACCAAAACAGTTTCGCCCTTTTTTATGGCAATTGGGTTTTCGCTTTCTGAAAATTGAATTAACGTTTCGCCCTCCATTGCCATATATATTATAAACGAATCAAATTTATTATAATCTTTTTCAATTTCGCGGTTGAGCTCAATAATATTTGTAGTAAAATATTCACACTTAACTATTTTTGAGCTGCTGTTTTTTTCAATGGTGTATTCTGTTTTATTATTTTTATGATGAGCATAATCCATTGCATCAAGAGCCAGTTCGGTATGGGTTTCGCGCGGTTTTCCATCGACATCCACCCTGTCCCAATCATAAATTCGGTAAGTAAGGTCCGATGTTTGCTGAATTTCGGCAAAAAGTATTCCGGGGCCTGTGGCGTGTACCCTCCCTGCCGGAATAAAAAAGACATCGCCTCTGTTTGCTTTTTCAAAGTTTAAAATATCGCGCAAAGTGCCCGATCCAAAATGCCGTATATATTTTTGTCTATCCATCTGTTGGTTAAACCCAATTATCAGTTCTGCATCTTTTTCGGCATCAACAATATACCACATCTCGGTTTTTCCGCTTGAGTTGTGGCGCTCATATGCCAGCTTATCATCGGGGTGTACCTGAATTGAAAGATAATCGTTGGCATCGATAAATTTTATGAGCAGCGGAAACTCAACCCCAAATTTTTCATACACCTTGTCGCCAACCAAATCGCCCATGTAAACCTCTATCAATTCCTGAATATTGTTGTCTTTTAAAAAGCC
The DNA here is from genome assembly GCA_964419235.1 of uncultured Bacteroidales bacterium. Taxonomy (GTDB): domain Bacteria; phylum Bacteroidota; class Bacteroidia; order Bacteroidales; family SZUA-534; genus GH45. Next base: position 37,921 of record CAYQPP010000003.1, on the reverse strand, counting down.
GTTTTTAACAACCGACAAATCGTTGCCATATGACGAAATCTCCCAACTCTCGCCGGCCTTTTTAATTTGCCCGACATTTTTGCCCAACACATTTTTTAAACGGCTGCCACCCCAAATTTTTTCTTTAATAATAGGCTTAAATTTAATAGGATAAAGGGTATTCATATTCAATGTTTTATCAATAATTTATTATAAGCATCCGGCTAAAATCTCAATATTTAACTACATATTGTATTATTACAGCACACAAAAATACAAAAGTAATTAGTAAATAGCGTATATTAGTATCGTTAAACTAAAGTAGAATATTGCAAAAATGTTAGTAATAGGAATTGCCGGCGGAACCGGTTCGGGAAAAACCACGGTTGTTAAAAAAATTATGAGCAGCCTGCCAAAAAATGAGGTAGCAATAATTTCGCAAGACTCATATTATAAAGATAATAGCCACCTACCGCTTGATGAGCGACAAAAGATTAATTTTGACCACCCCGACTCAATTGAATTTGATTTGCTGGCAAAGCATATTGCCTTGTTAAAAAACGGCAACCCCGTTGAAGAGCCCGTTTATAGTTATTTAACCTGCACTCGTTCAAGCGAAACCCATACAATTAATCCTAAAAAAGTTATAATTGTTGATGGGATACTTATTTTGAGCAATCCTGAATTGCGCAATTTATTCGACATCAAGGTTTTTGTGTCGGCCGATGCCGACGATAGGCTTATTAGGGTTATAAAACGTGATATTATTGAACGCGGAAGAACTGTTGAGATAGTGCTTGAAAGATATAACCAGTCGGTAAAACCTATGCATTTGCAATTTATTGAACCCTCAAAAAGATATGCCGATTTAATTATCCCGCAAGGTGGGCACAATATGGTTGCAATTGATGTTTTAACAAGCATTGTAAAACTGAATTTGAAAAAAGAGTCAGGAAATCAATCAACACCTTAAAATTATGCTCGATAAAATAAAAATAGAAAATATTCTTTTCCTCGATATTGAAACGGTTGGGCAGGTTCATGATTACAATAATTTAGATGAACGGTTTAAAGAGCTTTGGGCAAAAAAAATGCGCTGGCACATTCAAAAAGAGGAAAAAACTGCCGAGGAGCTGTATGACAAAGCAGCTATTTGGGCCGAGTTTGGAAAAGTTGTATGCATATCGGCAGGTTACATGGTTTCAAAAAACGGCGAAAGAGCATTTCGCATAAAATCGTTTTATGGGCATAATGAAAAACACCTGCTCGACAATTTTGCCTTTCTGCTAAACACCCATTTTAATAAAGATAAACACCTGCTATGCGCCCACAACGGCAAAGAGTTTGATTTTCCGTATATAGCCCGACGTATGCTTGTAAATGGCATTAAACTGCCAAAACAGTTAAATATTGCAGGCAAAAAACCGTGGGAGGTAAAACATATCGACACTTTGGAGTTATGGAAGTTCGGCGATTATAAACACTACACTTCATTAGATTTGCTTGCCGCTATTTTTAATATCCCGTCGCCAAAAACCCAAATTGACGGCAGCATGGTAAATAAAATATACTGGGAGCAGGGCGACTTGCCAAAAATTGCCGATTATTGCCAAAAAGATGTAATTACAATATTTAAGCTTTTCCTTTGCCTAAAAGGCGATTCGCAAATTGAGGATGCCCATATCGAGATTGCAAAACCATCGTTAACAAATTAGCACCGCAAGCAAATAAAACAGAATTGGAAGTTAAATTTTGCACAAAACGCAATTTTGAGAAAACAGGTGCTTAATACATGTTAGCATTAGCTTAAAATAAAACTTTTAACAACACTAACAAGCTCATCGGGTTTTTCGGCGTGCAGCCAATGGCTTGCCCCTTGTATGGTAACTATTTGTGCATTTTTAAAATACTCCTTTATCATAACCTCGTCGTCATTTTTTATATAGTTTGAGTTGCCGCCCTTAATAAACAGCGCCCTGTTAGTGAACATATCAAGTGCATCTTTTTCATCTTCGAGCCCAATAAGAATCGACTGTAAATTCTGGTTTAACACATCGATATTTATTTTCCAGTGAAAACTTTTATCCTTGTGCCGCCTGATATTTTTTAGCAAAAACTGCCTAACCCTTGCCGATGGGATTGCCTTGGCAAGCAATTCGTTTACCTCATCTCTGTTTTTAACATGTTGCAAATCAAGCAGAGCCAAAGCCCCCAAAATTTCCCTATGGTCGGCAATCTGCCTATCGCCTTTGTCAAATTCATACGAGCGAGGGCTAATATCGACCACCACAAGCTTTTTTACCCTTTCGGGATGCATGGCAGTAAAAAACATTGCAACCTTGCCGCCCATTGAGTGCCCCATAATTATCGCCCTGTTTATCTCGTTATCGTTCATAAATTCAACCAAATCATTTACCATAACATTATAGTTATGCTCGGGCAAATGCGGCGAAGCCCCGTGGTTGCGCAAATCAATAATATATACCGAAAAATATTGCATCAATTCGCGTGCAATGCTTACCCAATTATCCGACGAGCCGTATAACCCATGCATAATTATTAAAGGCTCGCCCTCGCCAAATTTTTTAAAGTTTAATATTACCATTTATGATATTTTTATTTCGTAAATTTTAAACCAATAGAAAAATGCCTCAGGATTAGATTTCTTTAGTTTGTTTAATTTATTATTCATTGGATCGCCAATTAACCAATCTTTCATTTGTACTTGATTGTCATACTTTTCAATTCCTATCATATCATATTTTATTAACGTAATTAAATAAGCTGTTTTTGAAGCTTGCGTAATTGCTTTTTCAATATGATAATTTTCAGAAAATATGTAAGCTCGTATTCTTTGTATGCCCTGTTGCAGCTCATCAAAATTTCCTTTTCCATATTTACCTCTACTAACAATACAAAGGGAGGTTTGGTAAATATCATCGGTTACATCTTGTTCATTACAATAATTCATATCTCTGTATGACAATTCCGTTTTTACAAAATTGTAAAATGTATCTTTTATAATATTTAAGTCTATTGCTTTATCAAACAAATTGCCAATATCATATAACTGCTTAATGATTTCCATACTCATACTATTTTTGCTTTTAATGTATGGTATTCCTGTTGTATTAGGAGCAAAGGCTGTAAGTTTATCTCCCAAAATATCTTCCAAGCAAGGGGTATTTACAAACAATGGCTTTCCCAAAATTGGCACAAATACAGATTGTATAGGCAATTGGATTATTTTTTTATAATCAGCCTTTTCAAATAAAATATCAAGTAAAATATAATCTTCTGCATTATTTAATTTATAAAGTGGTGTATAGTAGAATTTAAAATGTGCTTTTCTGATATTTGAATTTGCATTCCGGTGTTGAGACTCTTTTCGTAAAAACCCCTGCTCGGTTACCAAAGAATTTAACATATCGTTTAGTCCACTATTTTCTTTCGGCAAAACAATATCAATGTCAATAGAAAGCCTTTTTGCTGAATTAAAATGCAACATTAAAGACGTTCCTCCTTTAAATACAAAGTCTAATTTTTGTTTCACAAGACCTTCTAATAAAATCAATGCTCTAATAACCTTTTCTACAAGGATTTTGTCAGTATTTTTATTTGCTTTTGAAACCTGATTTATCCATTCTATTGATATCTCTTTTTGATTTATCATAAAACTATAAATTGGCAGTTAATTAATTTTATTGCCGTAAATTAGAATCGATGTATGCTTTAATTTTTTCTTTTTTACCCCTTCTGTCGGCATAACGAAGCATCTTGCTTTTATTGATAGAGTATTTTGAAAAAGCTTCTTTATAAATAATCCTCATTTCATTGCCTTGATATGCAAAAAAGGTAATTTTATCACAAAAAATATCTACTAATATTTTTTCTAAAGTAGAAGTGTTTATTCCATCTATGTTTTTTGTGGGAGCTTCCGTTATTAATGTTTTTACAATTATTAAATTGTCGTTTCCTGTTATGTATCTTTCAAAAACATCTTTTGTAGGCTCTAAAAAGACTGAATATTTATTTGCTTGCAAATAAAGGAATATGGCTTGCGTTGCTCCTTTTTCAACTTCAACTAATATATACGATTGGTTAGCTTGGTGTAATGTGAATTCATTAATAAAAGAAGTGTCCCATATGCAAGATTCTAAATAAGGAAAATTCTTATTTAATTTTTTGCTTAGTTTTTTTGATTTTAATGAAATTTCAGGAACAAAATAATTCATTGCTCCAAGAGCAAACATTCCTTTCCCTGTCCGTTTAAGAATGCCTTGCTTTATCAATGTAAACACTCGCCAATTAACAGTTGTTTGACTAATATTGGGTTCAATTGTTTTAAAAAAGTTAGCAATATCAGTTGTCTCAAAGCTTTCTTGACCTTTAAAAAAGGTTATTAATTTCTCAATATGTAGTTTATTTTTAGCGATAATTTTTTTTTATTCAACAAATATACAAAACTATAAACCGGCAACAAAATTAATTTACTGCCAATTATTAGAATTTAATTAGCAAAGGAAAGATTATACCCTTTTTGATTTTAGGATTGGATTTTGTGTTGGCAAAACAAGTAAATATGCTTAATGCAAGGTTGTTTCCTTGTATAAAACACAACAAATTAATCGCATCAAATGTCATATTTATCAAACAAATATGCAATAATGTTCAAATTTACCTATTTTTATCACTTTATATATTAATAAATTAATGATAGCATCAGAATTATTATCGGAAGTTGTGCCTGCCGTTCATAAAAACGATAAGGCAACAGAAGCACTCAACTGGATGGATGTTTTTAAGGTTTCGCATTTGCCAATTGTTGATAATGAGGAGTATATGGGATTAATATCAGATGCCGACATTTATGACATGAACAACCCCGAAACCCCTGTTTTAAACCATAAACTTTCGCTTGAAAAGCCATTTGTTAAAGATTACCAGCATATTTTTGAAGTTGCCGAGCTGGCGTCAAAACACAAACTCACGGTAATACCTGTTTTGGCACAAGACGAACATTACCTTGGCTTAATAACCGTTAATGATTTGGCAAAAGAGTTTTCGCACCTTATGAGCACCGAAAACCCCGGTGGTATTATTGTGTTAGAGGTTAAAATAAACGACTACTCATTGAGCGAGATAGCCCAAATTATTGAAGGCAACGACACCAAAATACTTAGCCTGTATATCCGCACAAAAAAACCTGCCGACAAGGTTGAAATTACCATAAAACTTAACAGAACCGATATTTCGGCGGTTATTCAAACTTTTGAACGGTATAGTTATAAAATTAAAGAAATTCATTCCGAAAATAGCGAAATGGATTCATCATTAAAGGACAGGATGGACTCCTTCCTTAAATACTTAAGCATATAGGTGGGCACAAAATATCTATTTTTTTATATACTGATTCTGATAATCCCTCTAACCTCTTTTGGCAAAAAAAAAGAGAAGACAGGGGCGATAACTGATTCTACCCAAATAGTTATAAACAGTATTTTTGTTGGTGGCAATAAAAAAACCAAAGAGAAAATAATACTCCGAGAGTTGATTTTTAAACGCGGCGACACCATTTACCAAGAGCAACTTGAAAACCTTATTGCAAAATCAAAAGAGAACCTGCTCAACACATCGCTGTTTAATTATATTACAATAAACACAATTGAAGAGGGCAAGGGCTTTATAAATGTTTATGTATTGGTTGAAGAGAGGTGGTATTTATGGCCATACATTATACTTGAACAAGCCGACCGAAATTTAAGCGCCTTTTTGTATAACAAAGAGTGGAGCAGAATTAACTATGGGTTAATGCTGGTAAAAAATAATTTCAGAGGCAGGGGCGAAACCCTTAAACTAAAATTCCGCATGGGGTATAAAGAACAATTTCAGTTGGCATATAGTATCCCATATATCGGGAAATCGCGACAACACGGGCTGTCGGCCGAGTTTAGTTGGTATCGCCAGCACGAGGTTTATTATTTAACACAAAACAACAAACAGGTTTTTTATAAAAACAGCAGTCTTTACATCTCAAAAGCCCACAGCACAAGACTCTCATACCAATTTCGCAATAAATACTATTTACGCCACAATATTTCGGCAATATACTCATACACTCAGGTTGACGATACCGTAATTGAGCTTAACAGCAACTATTTTGGCAAGCCGGTAAACAATACCCAATATTTAAGCTTTGTTTACAACCTAAGCCTCGACAAAAGAAATTACAAGCACTACCCTTTAACAGGCTATAATTTTGAATTAACATTTACACAAAAGGGCTTTAACCTTTTACAGAACGAAATTGAAGGCGTTTGGGAAGTTGAGTCATTAGCATACTACTACAAAGATTTTTCAGATAGGTGGTATAGCGGCTTTGGGGCAAGGGGCAAAATATCATCAAACCACAAGCAGCCCTATTTTATTGAACAGGCACTTGGTTACAACACCTATTTACGCTCGTTTGAATACAATGTAATCGACGGGCAAAGCTTTATAACAGGCCGTGCATTTTTAAAATATGCAATAATACCCATGACAATTAAGCATATTGAAAACTGGGGGTGGACAAAATTCAACAAAATCCATTACAGCCTTTTTGTCAATGCATTTTTCGACTCAGGCTTTGTGCACGATATAATGCCACACCCCACAAACACACTAACAAATACATTTTTGGCAAGCGCCGGTATTGGTATCGACCTTGTGGCCTACTACGACCAGATTATTCGCTTTGAATACTCATTTAACCGATTTAAACAGCATGGATTTTTCATCCATCTAAAAAAAGCATTTTAACTTTAACCTGAATTGAGTGATTTGGAATAAAAAAGATTGCCAATGCTGTGGTACAAAAAGGAATTCATAAAATTTGAATCCACCTTGTTGGTGATAGAGAATTTTTGAACTTTCTTTTTGTGCTGCATGATTGGTGATATTTAAAGTTCGGAATCGCTCAATTTAGGTTTAAATTGGCATACAAACAGTTGCTACTTTTTTTTACCGTATAAAGCGCTGAGGTCGCAAAGTTTTTTATTTATTTCTTTGCCTACTTCCCTGTTTAGGGAAGATACCAATAGGCGGATAGGTATTTTTATTTTATCTTTTTTTTCCTAACCTTTAAAATATGCATAACTCAAAGCGTTGTAACGCCACCCTCCGTACGCTTTGCTATAAAAAATATTGTTTTTGTTGTATTGCCTGCATCTAAAAAATAAAAGCGTCAACCTGCAATTTTTAATTTTGAATTACGCTATATTTACAAAATAAATTTCATTCGTGTGAAAGTAGGCATTTATACAAAAATAGTAGGTTCGGGTTTTTTGCCAAATATTATTGAACTATTTGAGGCATTAAACAAGCACGGTGCAAGCATATGGCTCCATCCGCAGTTTAATAATGCTTTAAGCAGCAACCTTAGTGCTTTGCCCATCTCAAAAAGCAAAATTATTGAGGGTAGCAAAGTGCCTTGCGACCTCGATTTTTTGATTACCATAGGTGGCGACGGCACTTTTTTAGAAGCCTTATCCGTAATTGAGCTGAAAAATATCCCTTTGCTCGGAATTAACACGGGGCGGTTGGGTTTTTTGGCCGACATTTCGCCAAACGACATACAATCAACCATAAATGCAATTGCCAAAAATGAATATAAAATTGAGAACCGCCCTATTATTGAAGCAAAATTGGCTCCCATACAAGGAATAAAATTCCCGTATGCTTTAAACGACTTAACAGTCCACAAAAGAGACTCGTCAAGCATGATAACAATTAGCGCTTACATTGACGATGTTTTTTTGTCAAACTATTGGGCCGACGGGTTAATAATTTCAACACCAACAGGCTCTACCGCATATTCAATGAGCGCAGGGGGACCTATTGTAACCCCAAACTCAAAAAATTTTATTATAACACCCATAGCCCCACACAATTTAACAGTAAGGCCGTTGGTAATCCCCAACAACCATAAAATATCATTAAAAATAGAGAGTCGCGACAGCAAATTTCTGCTTTCTCTTGATTCAAGGTCGTATGTAATTGAAGAAACGCTCGAAGTTCAGGTAAAAATAGCAAAAAACCACATTTCGTTAATAAAACTCAATAATTACTGCTACTATTCTACCTTAAGAAACAAACTTATGTGGGGAGTTGATAAAAGAAATTAGTGCATTAATCATAAGTATTAAATGGTTTGTTGTATTTTTTAGCGTTATTAACCTGTCAATTTGAAAATTATTCTTATTTTTGACCACATGCTAAAAGTAAATAATAAACTTATTTTCAAGGAAAAACAAAATTTATGAGAAAAGTTACCCTGCTCTTATTATCAGGTTTAATGCTTTTGCCAACAATAATGTTTAGCCAATCAAGCCGTTGGAAAAGGACTCGCTATGAAATAGTAGGCGGTATTGGCGTATCAGCTTTCATGGGCGATTTAGGAGGTGGCAAAGGCTCCTCGCACTTTATTACTGATTTTAATTTTACATCGCAAAGACCTTTGCTTAGCGGTGGAATGCGATATAAAATTCTTGAACCTCTTGCTGTAAAAGGTACGTTTACTTATGGTTTAATAAGTGCCGACGACTCTAAATCATCAAATATTTACCGTCTAGACAGAAATTTAGCATTTCGCTCACAAATTGTTGAATTTGCTGCTCAAATTGAATATTCGTTTATAAAAGAGCCTGTAAGCCACAGATATAGCCTAAGAAGGCGGAAAAAGTTTTCATTAAAAAACCTTAAAATTAATGCATATGTTTTTACAGGGTTGGCAGGTTTTTGGTTTAACCCAAAAGGCAAAGATGACGGACCTGACGGTAGTAACGAATGGATTGCCTTGCAACCATTAGGAACCGAAGGACAAGGCTTAATGGAAGGACGCGAAAAATATTCAAGAATACAATTAGCCATACCACTTGGGCTTGGCTTAAAATACGGCTTAACTCGCCAAATTAGCATTGGTTTAGAATTTGGCGCACGATATACTTTTACCGATTATATTGATGATGTAAGCACAACATACGTTGACAACCAATGGCTTGCTTCAAGCAATATGATTGCTGCAAGAATGGCCGATAAAAGCCCATGGTCAGAGAATCCATCGCCAACAAAAGAAGGCATTCATTACGGCGCAGGCAATCAAAGAGGCGAATCAAAATATAATGATTTCTATTTTTTCTCGTTAGTAACAATAGCATATAAATTAAAAACCGGTCGTAACGGATTACCTAAGTTCTAATAAAACACTTATTTTTTTACCTCTACACATTTATGACAAAACGTATTTTATATATAATAATCTTTATTTTATTTACTGTTCAAGGGCATTCTCAAGCATGGAGCCGGTACAAATATGAATTCTATTATGGTGCCGGACTTACCAATTTTATGGGTGATGTATGTGCTCCAACTAATAGTGATAAATTAATTTGGATTAATTTTTTTAATACAATTGGAATAACAGGAAATGCAGGGTTGCGATATAAATTTGCCGATAGGCAATATGTAAGGGGAAGCCTTTTTTTAGGACAACTTTATGGAGAAGACCCTGCCAACGACCCTAAATATTGGTATAGAGGCATATCGTTCAATTCATTTTTTACAGAAATCAGCGTAAAATATGAGTTTATGATTTGGAAAGAGAAAAAAAGGGTTACAGTTTATCGTAAATTAGGCGAATCCGCATTTAAAAACTTTTCGATGCCTACATACCTGTTTATTGGAGCAGGAGGTATTTTTAATGTAGGAAAATTTTCTAATAAAAGAGGTTTAAATTTATCCGAAGTCAGTTATACAAATTTTGCCCCCGTTATTCCTTTTGGCATTGGTTTTAAATACAAAATCAATAAATTAACCTACATTAATTTAGAGGCCGAATGGCATTTTACCATAACCGATGGCATTGACAATGCAATTGGCACACCGGAAAATAGTTATGGCGAATGGTACGATCAATATCAAAGTATAACATTCAACATAGTACATAAATTGCGTCAAAATCAAAACGGTACCCCAAAATTCAGACGCCGATAACCCCCCTAACCTAAAACCAAACAATGCACACTGCTTATAAAAACTTAACAAAGCTCACAATCATATTGCTGTTTTGCTTCTTAAATACCCCTTTAAAAGCACAAATGAAAAAAAGTGGTGAAATCGGAGTATCAGTTGGTGGCTCATTTTACTTAGGCGACATCAATAAAATACCATTTTTAGGCACAAAAATATCAGCAGGAGTTTTATACCGTCATACAATTGACACAAGGTTTGCTATAACAGGCAGTTTTACTTACGGAAAACTATCGGGCGACGATGCAAACTCAAGCAATGATTTTCAAATCGAACGTAACAAATCGTTTAACAACCCGTTTTACGAATTAGCTGCCGTAGGCGAATTTAATTTTATGCGTTTTTTACCGGCAAAAAAAAACTATATATACACACCTTATGTCTTTGCAGGAGTTGGAGGAATTTACTATCCTAATGGAGAAAGCTCAAACTTTATATTTAGCATACCTTTTGGCGTAGGTGTAAAATACAATATAAACAGAAAAATAATTTTTGGGGCTTTTGCAGGAATGAGAAAAACATTTAATGACGATATTGATTTTGACTATACTCCTCCCACTCCGGGGCATCCGTTTAAGCAATATGGATATGCCGGAAATAAAGACTGGTACTCAGTTTTTGGTATTTCTTTGTCATATAAAATAAAATATCGCATGAAATGTCCCGCATTTGACTAAATTTGTGCAAATTTTTCAGTATGGATTTTAAAGATCAACTAATAAAGGATAAACTACCTAAGCATGTCGCCATTATTATGGATGGTAATGGCAGATGGGCAAAAAAAAAGGGCAATGTCCGTATTTTTGGTCATAAAAGTGGGGTAAACGGAGTTAAGGAGGCTTCTGAGGCTTGTGCCGAACTCGGTATAGGTTACCTTACACTATACGCCTTTTCAACCGAAAATTGGAATCGTCCAAAAATTGAAGTTTCAGCATTAATGGAACTGCTTATTTCAACCATAAATTCAGAAGTGAGCACACTATTAAAAAACAATATTCGTTTAAATGCCATTGGCCGTTTAAACGACTTGCCAAAAAAAGCCTATAAAAAACTGATGGAAGCAATTGAAAAAACTAAAAATAACACAGGGTTAACCTTAACATTGGCTTTGAGTTACAGCTCAAAAACCGAAATAATAAATGTGGTTAAAACAATTGCCAACAACTGCTTAAACAATAACTTAAACCCCGACGATATAAATGAAAAGGTTTTTGAAAGCTATTTAAGCACAGCCGGCATGCCCGACCCCGATTTATTGATTAGAACAAGCGGTGAACAAAGAATAAGCAACTTTTTACTGTGGCAAATGGCTTACACCGAGCTCTATTTTACCGAAGTTTTATGGCCCGATTTTAATCGAGACGATCTTTATAAAGCCCTGTATGAATACCAAAATCGCGAAAGAAGATACGGCTTAACAAGCGAACAATTAAAAAATTAAAACAACACAATAAATATAATTGAGAACAAAAATAGCGGGATGAGAAAAATATTATTTGTATTAACACTAATTACAATAACCAACATAACAACATTTGCTCAAGAACAAACAAATTCACGATTATCAAAAATTGATTATGCCAGCCCCAAAGAGTATGAAATTGGGGGCATTACAATTTCCGGCATAAAATATCTTGACAAAAATGTTTTAACCCACCTTTCGGGGCTTAAAGTAGGGCGCACAATTACCGTACCCGGCGACGATATTACAAAAGCCATAAATAAACTATGGAAACACGGACTGTTTGGCGATATAAAAATTAGCGCTACAAAAATAGTTGGCAACAAAATTTTTCTCGACATATACCTAAAAGAGCGCCCCCGATTATCAAAATTCTCATTTACAGGAGTATCAAAAGCCGAGGCCGACGACCTGCGTGATGAAATCAAACTTATTCGCGGCAGCCAAATTACCGATGATATTTTAAATTCAACAACAAAAAAAATTCGTAACTACTATATAAACAAAGGTTTTTATAACGCAACATCAAGCATATCGCAAACCGAAGACTCGCTAATGCCCAATAGCGTAATACTGACCATTGATGTTGACAAAAAACAGAAAATAAAAATTTACGAAATATTTTTTGATGGCAACGAGGTGTTTACCGATGCAAGGCTACGTAGAACCATGAAAGACACCAAAAGAAAAACATGGTATAATATTTTTAAATCGTCGAAATATATTGAGAGTGTTTTTGAAGAAGACAAACAAAAAATTATTGCAAAATACAACGAACAAGGGTACAGAGATGCAAAAATTGAGATAGATTCCGTTTATAAATATGATGAAAAAACTTTAAACCTATACCTAAAAATTAGCGAGGGAGGGCAATACTTTTTTAGAAATGTTGAGTGGGTAGGCAATACCAAATACCCATCGGAGCTACTTAACCATAGCCTCGGGATAACAAAAGGCGATTTATTTGACCAGTCGGTGTTAGATAAGCGCCTATTTGGCGATGAAGATGCAGTTTCATCACTTTACCTCGACAGGGGCTACCTGTTTTTTTCTGCCATACCGGTTGAAGTTCAAGTTGAGAATGATTCAATTGATTTAGAAATAAGGGTGTTTGAAGGAAAGCAAGCCCGAATAAACAAAGTGATAATTTCGGGCAATACACGTACCAACGAACATGTTATCCGCCGCGAAATTTGGACAAAACCCGGCGAGCTATTTAGCCGTGCCGATATTATTAGAACAAACCGAGAACTTGCAAACCTCGGATATTTCGACCCCGAAAAACTCGATGTACGACCTACTCCAAACCCTGCCGACGGCACAGTTGACATTGAATATGTTGTAGAGGAGCGCGCATCTGACCAAATCGAGCTCTCTGGTGGCTGGGGCGGAGGAATGGTTATTGGTACCATCGGACTGTCATTCAGTAATTTCTCGCTCAAAAATATTTTCAACCTCGACTCATACAGCCCACTACCCACCGGCGACGGGCAAAAACTTTCGATAAGGGGGCAAACAAATGGCAAATTTTACCAATCATATAGTATGTCGTTTACCGAGCCGTGGCTTGGCGGCAAAAAACCCAACTCGCTAACGGTATCAATATACCACTCAATCAGGTCGGCCGGTAGTATGTATAGCCGCAGCTCTTCATATACAGGGAATAACATGAAAGTTACCGGAACATCGGTAGGCTTAGGCCGCAGGCTAAACTGGCCCGACAACTATTTTACACTCTATAACGAAATTAGTTTTCAGCAATATGAACTTAACAATTTTGACATGGGTACCAATTTTGTATTTAGCAACGGTACATCAAATAATATAAGCTTCACTACTGTTTTTGGGCGCAACTCGGTTGACCAGCCTCTTTACCCGAGGCGCGGTTCAAATATATCATTAAGCCTTTCGTTAACGCCACCTTACACACTATTTAAAGAGGATGATTTTTGGTTATTAAGCGATACTGAAAAAGAACAAATAGAAAATGACTATCCTAAAAATCATTTAAATGTTATTGAAGAGCACGAAAATGCAATAAAGTATAATTGGATTGAGTACCACAAATGGAAATTCAAATCGGACTGGTACACGCAAATTGTAAATAAACTTGTTTTACGCACAAGTTTGGAGTTTGGCTATAAAGGGCATTACAGCTCAAACTTAGGACCTTCTCCATTTGAGTCGTTTCAGCTTGGCGGCGATGGAATGACCGGGTACAACTATTACGGAACCGATGTTATTCCTTTGCGGGGGTACGATAATGGTCCAAATAGAAGGGGTTCGTTAACAGCTTGGCCTCAGGCTAATGTTTATAATAAATATGTATTAGAAATACGCTACCCGCTTACCCTAAGCCCGTCGGCAACAATTTATGCTACGGGATTTTTAGAGGCAGGTAACTCATGGTATAATATAAAGCAATTTGACCCATTTGATGTTTACCGCTCGGCCGGTGTAGGCTTGCGTTTTTGGTTGCCTATGTTTGGTTTGCTTGGTGTCGATTGGGGATATGGTTTCGACCCTATACATGGACAAATGGGGTCAAGCGGAGGCCATTTTGCATTTACAATCGGTCAACAGTTTTAATATTTTTTTTAATAATAAAAATTGCACGAAATTTGTTTAGTTCAAATTCACTATTATTAATTAAAAAAACAGCACTATGAAAAAATTAGCATTTATACTATTTGCCCTATCGTTTTCGGCCTTTACAATGGCTCAAAAGTTTGCTTATGTCGATACCGATTATATTTTAAAAAGTATCCCGACATACGAATCGGCGCAAGAGCAATTGCAAATAATGAGTAACGATTGGCAAGCCGAAATTGAGGCAAAATATGCCGAAGTTGAAAAACTTTACAAAGAGTTTCAAGCCGAAAAAGTTTTGTTAACCGAAGACATGAAACAACAGCGCGAAGAGGAAATAGTACAAAAAGAGAGAACAGTTAAAGAGTTGCAAAAAAAATATTTTGGGCAAGAGGGAGATTTGTTCCGCAAACGCAAAGAGCTTATAGAACCTATTCAAACCGATATTTTTAATGCCATTAAAGGCATTGCTGCCGATGGTAATTATGCCGTAATATTTGATGCAGCAGGTGGCGCCAATTTTCTTTACAGCGATCCTAAATACGATAAAAGCGATATGGTGTTAGAAAAATTAGGATTTAAGAATTAATTTCTATATTTGCTACTGCGTAATAAACAAGAATTATATTAAACTAATAATTTTAAACAGATAAAACAGCCCACGGCTGAGGTGTTTATTGAGGCACGAATAATAATTAAATATTTGTGGTAAATAATCAGCGGGCATAAAAATTAAACAGATGAAGAAAATTTTAACTATTGCTATCATTTTGGCTGCAACTTTAATGGGAAGCCACACATTTGCTCAAAAACAGTATAAGTTCGGGCATATCGACTCTAACCAATTATTGTCAATGATGCCGGAAAGGGCTAATGCTAAAGCTGAATTAGAAAAATACGCCAAGCAATTAGAGAGCACTCTATCGTCAATGCAAACCGAATTTGAAAGAAAGTACCAAGAGTACCAAGCAACTGCCGATTCTCTCTCTCCATTTATACGCCAAACCAAAGAGGCCGAATTGGGTGAGATGCAACAGCGTATCCAAACCTTTCAGCAAACTGCACAACAAGATTTAGGTCAAAAAGAGAATGAACTTTTGCAGCCAATTATTGCAAAAGCTAAAAAAGCCATCGACGATGTAGCTACCGAAGGTGGATTTATTTATGTGTTTGATTCAGGTACAGGCGTACTTTTGCACTTTAGTGCCGATAGCCAAGATATTTTACCTTTAGTAAAGGTTAAACTCGGAATACAATAAAACATATTTAAAGTATCGAAAGTTAAAAATATATTAATTTTTAACTTTCGATACTTTAGTTTACCAATTATGAACAATAACCCCATAGGAATATTTGATTCAGGGGTTGGCGGTTTAACAGTATGGGAAGAAGTACAAAAGCTTTTACCCCATGAAAGCATCATCTACCTCGCCGACAGCAAAAACTGTCCGTATGGCGCAAAATCACAAAACGAAATAATTACACTTTCTATAACCAACGTAGAATTTCTTTTAAAGCAAAACTGCAAATTAATAATTGTTGCTTGCAACACTGCCACAGCCGCAGCAATTGAAACCCTCAGAAAAAATTACACAATACCCTTTATTGGAATGGAACCTGCAATAAAGCCTGCAGCAATAAACACAAACTCGGGCAAAATTGGCGTTTTGGCCACCAAAGGCACTTTTGAGGGGAAGTTATTTAAAGAAACCAGCAGTAAATATGCTAACAATATCTCAAAAATAATACAAATTGGCGAAGGGCTTGTCGAGCTTGTCGAAAGTGGCAATGCCAACTCAAACAAAGCCAAATTGTTATTAAAAAAATATTTAACACCCATGGTTAACGCAGGCGTTGACCAAATTGTGTTGGGCTGCACACACTATCCCTTTTTTATACCGTTAATTAAAAAACTCATCCCTAAATCAATTCAAATAATCAATCCGGCACCGGCAATTGCAAAAAGGGCTAAAGCTGTTTTGTCAGAAATGAAAATTGAAAATGCCGAAAATAACGCCGAATATAGTTTTTATAACTCAGGCAACACCAACGCTATGAAGCAGCTTATAAAAGATATTACAGGGGTTGAATATGTTGTTTCGAAAAAAGATATATAATACTTACAACCAAGCGGCTTATAAACATAAACCATATTTTTACAAGCCGTTGTTGCTGATAATGCTTTATTATCTCCTATATATTAAGTTTATTTCAGACAATTCCTGACCTATCTGGTGAATTCCATATAAAATCTTTTCTGTTTGATTGTCCGATGGTTTTTTATGTCCTTGAACGTATTGCGATAACAGCGTTGGATTCATTCCAATTTTTTCAGCTAAATATTTTGAATTAATTACTTTATAGTATTGAAAGAATTGTTAAAAATCAATTTCAAATTGCATATCCGCATGAGTTATTTCAATTCTATCTTCTTCACCATATAAATTTGCTGCTTCATATAAATTTTCAAATAATTCTGGGATTGTCTTTCCTGTTGTAAAAATTGGATAGTTTTCAGAATAACACGAAAATCCTGTATCCGTTTTTTCCACAATTAATTTTATCTTTTCTTTTAACTTTTTCATTTCTTACTATTTTATACCTGCGTCTTTCAAAATCTTCTTTTCTAACCCTTTTCCAACCTCTTGCGAACCGTGATTCGGGAAAATTATTATTCCATGTTTCTTATCATGTCGCATTTTGGCATGTGAACCTTTTTGAGAAACTACATACTAACCACCTCTGGTCAATATTTTGTACAGTTCAGAACATTTCAGTAATATGTATTTTGATTATTTTCACGCAACAAAGGCAAACTATTATTTACCAAAAAAACAAAAAAAGTATATTATTATTTACCTTATGGTTTCGTGTATTTCTTATTGCATTAGCAACAACATAACCATAAAAGCAGAATAAACTAATAAAAAAAGTGCTTAATTGGTGTAATAGTATATTACTTACAAACGGCTATTACTTGCCTCTATACTACAAATCGTCCTTATACCAACCGGCATACATTAAATAATTATTGGCAATTTTTTCAATCATCTCCTTGGTCTGATGTGGCTCAATATCTTTTACCTTTTTTGCCGGAACCCCTGCATAAACACTATTTGGCTCAACAACGGTATTGCTTAAAACCAACGCATTGGCCGCTATTATTGAATTTTCGTTTATAACGGCATTATCTAAAACAGTAGCCCCGATACCCACCAAAACATTATTTTTAATTGTAGCTCCATGTATTGTAACATTATGGCCTATCGAAACATTGTTGCCAATATTAATTACCGATTTTTTATATAGCGTGTGTAAAACCGAGCCATCTTGAATATTAACCCTATTCCCAATCTTAATTGAGTTAACATCGCCCCTAATTACAGAGTTAAACCAAATACTACAATCATTGCCAATAACAACATCGCCAATAATTGTTGCATTCTCAGCCAAAAAACAATTTTCACCAATAACTGGGTCAAAACCGCGCACCGACTTAATTAAAGCCATAAAATATCTGTTTTTTTAAAACGAAAAGATTCCACCCGAAATATAAATACAAACATAATAATAAATGAATAATAAACATGATATTTATCATGCTTTTCAAACACCTAATTTATTATATGTTCTACAATACAAATCAGTATCAGATATCTATTTTTTAACTTACTTTGTTATAGTAAATTTACTATAAATATCAATCACTATTTAACATGAGTAAAAAAGATAATATAGTTGAAAAAAAAGAAGTGGTAATACGCTTTTCAGGAGACTCCGGCGATGGCATGCAGTTAACCGGAACACAGTTCTCAAACACCTCTGCATTATTCGGAAACGATGTATCAACTTTTCCGGATTATCCGGCCGAAATTCGGGCTCCGATAGGTACTGTTGGTGGTGTTTCAGGGTTTCAACTGCATTTTGGACAATCTGAGGTAAATACTCCCGGCGATTATGCCGATGTATTAGTGGCAATGAACCCTGCTGCCTTAAAGGCAAATATTATTTGGGCAAAAAAAGGTGGAACCATCATTATTAATATTGATAGTTTTACCGAAAAAAATCTGGAAAAAGCCGGATACGATTCTGACCCAATAAATAAGCATAAACGCGATTACAACTTTATACAAGCACCAATAACAACATTAACAAAAGAGTGTTTGGATACATTTGAGTTAGATCAAAAAAGTATTTTGCGCACAAAAAACATGTTTGCCTTGGGAATGGTATATTGGTTGTTTGACCGCCCTTTGTCATACACCGAAAAGTTTTTTGAAGAAAAGTTTAAAAAATATCCTTTAATTATTGAAGCCAACAAAAAGGTGTTACACGCCGGCTTTAACTTTGCCGAAACCATTGAGGCACTCCCAATGAATTATAAAGTTGCCCCCGCAAAAATCAAATCGGGCACTTACCGAAATATTAGTGGCAACACAGCAACGGCTTGGGGATTAATGGCAGCATCTGAAAAATCGAACCTGCCTTTGTTTTGCGGTTCATACCCAATAACTCCCGCAACCGAAATTCTGCAAGAGCTTGCCAAACGCAAAGATTTTGGCATTAAAACATTTCAGGCCGAAGATGAAATTGCCGGTATATGTACAGCTATCGGAGCTTCCTTTTCAGGAAATTTGGCCGTAACCACAACCTCAGGCCCTGGCTTGGCACTTAAAACCGAAGCCTCGGGGTTAGCCGTAATTACAGAATTACCTTTGGTTATAGTAAATGTACAACGCGGTGGCCCGTCAACAGGATTGCCCACCAAAACCGAACAATCAGATTTATTACAAGCTCTACATGGCAGAAGCGGCGAGGCACCATTAGTTGTTTTGGCTGCCAGCACTCCGTCAGATTGTTTTGACTATGCATTTGAGGCGGCACGAATTGCCCTTGAACATATGACACCGGTAATTTTATTAACCGATGGTTTTCTTGCAAATGGCTCAGAACCTTGGCGTTTACCGGATATGAATAGCCTGCCAAAAATAAATGTCCCATTTGCAACTCCTAATAATGCAGATTACCTGCCTTATGAACGAAATCCGGAAACGCTTGTAAGGGAATGGGCAATACCCGGCATGGAAGGATTGGAACACCGAATTGGCGGATTAGAGAAGATGGATAAAACAGGCACGGTATCGTATGTTCCTGAAAACCATCAGGTAATGACCAATTTGAGAGATGACAAAATTAGAAAAGTTGCCGAAAGGATACCTGAATTAGAAATTATTGGCGACGAAGATGCCGATGTTTTGGCAATTGGCTGGGGTGGCACTTATGGTCATTTATACTCTGCAATTAAAGCTGTTAGGAGTGAAGGTAAAAAGATAGCCTTTATACATTTTAACTATTTGTGGCCTTTGCCTAAAAACACGGTAGAGCTGCTCTCAAAATACAAAAAAGTTGTAGTTTGCGAATTAAACCTTGGGCAACTTGCCGATCATTTAACAGTTAATGTCCCAAATTTTAATTGCGACAGGTACAATAAAATGCAAGGTCAGCCATTTACCGTTATCGAGCTGCAAAATAAGTTTAATCAATTATTGGAGGAATTATAGTTATGTCAGTTATAGAAACAAAAAAACTCACAGCAAAAGACTTTAAAAGCGATCAGGAAGTTCGGTGGTGTCCGGGCTGTGGTGATTATGCTATTATGAATTCCATTCAAAAAGCTATGGCCGAATTGAATGTTTCAAGAGAAAAAATTGCAGTAATCTCAGGCATAGGCTGTTCATCGCGCTTTCCGTACTATATGAATACTTATGGTTTTCATAGTATCCACGGTAGGGCTGCCGCTATTGCATCGGGCGTAAAAGTTGCAAACCCCGACCTTGAAGTTTGGCAAATATCGGGCGATGGCGATGCTATGGCAATTGGTGGCAACCATTTTATTCATGCAATACGACGCAATGTAAATATAAACATGATTGTGTTCAATAATGAGATTTACGGCCTTACAAAAGGACAGTATTCGCCAACATCGCCTTTTGGGGCAATAACAAAAACATCGCCTTTTGGAACGGTAGAACAACCATTCCACCCGGGAGAGTTGGTAATTGGCGCTCAAGGAAAGTTTTTTGCCCGCTCAATTGATTTTAATGTGAAACTAACAACCGATATTTGTATTGAAGCTGCAAAGCACAAAGGTACTTCGGTGGTTGAGATACTCCAAAATTGTGTGATTTACAATGACGGCTGCCATGCCGCCCTAATGGATAAAGAGCATAAAGAAGATAGAACTATTGTTTTAAAACATGGCGAGCCTATGATATTTGGCAAGAATAGGGACAAAGGACTTATTCTTGATGTGAGGTTACTGAAGTTACGTGTTGTACACCTTTGCCCTGGCGGATATTCCGAAAGAGATGTTTTGGTACACGATGCACATGAAAACAACCCCGGAATACATACCATGCTGGCAAATATGCGCTATCCCGATTATCCGGTGGCACTTGGTGTAATTCGCGATGTTTCATCGGTAACTTACGACGAGAGCATCCAAAATCAGATTTCTAAAGTAAAAAAGACGGCTAAGTATAAAAACATGACAGATTTACTACTTAGTGGAAACACTTGGAAAGTTGAGTAGGACTTAATATTTACACCGCCCTCTGTGCAGTGTTACTAATTATTAAAGACATAAAAAAAGCTCCCATTGAGGAGCTTTTTTTATGTCTTTAACTTTTTCTTTTTTGCTGCCGGAAACAGCACGTTGTTAAGTATTAACCTATAACCCGGCGAGTTTGGATGTAAGTCTAATTTTGTAGGTTTGTCGCCTACAAAATGCCTGTAATCTTCAGGGTCGTGTCCACCGTAAAATGTCCAAGTTCCATTACCAAATTCGCCATGAATGTACCGCGCCTCGTCGGCAGATTTCAGCTCGCCCATAATCAGCACCTCGGGTTTAATAAACTTTTTATTATAAGCCGTGGTTTGCCCCATAAAACCTTTAATTAACGTGGTGTGGTTTTGGCACAGCATTGTTGGAATAGGATCCCATTTTGCCGAAAACTCAAACAAAGTAAAATAGTCTTCGCTCTCATGTATTTTGCGCGTGGTTGTTACGTCAATATCCGAAAATTCATATTCGTAAGGATTTTTGCTTAAAGTGAAATTCCTGAACGCAAATGTTTGGGTAAAATCAAGATGGTCGTTAAAATTTGCATCTGAATGGTCGCCGTCGAACATTGATTCGCATATATCGACATTTGATGCCGAAAGGGCAATATCATAAGTATCGGTTGCCGAGCACATGGCAAACAAAAAGCCGCCATTGCCAACAAAGCTGCGAATTGTTCGGGCAACAAACAGTTTTAAGTCCGAAACTTTTGAAAAACCAAGCTCTTTAGCACTCTCTTCGGAATTATGGACTTGGTTGCGATACCATGCCATATTTTGGTATGCTGCATAAAACTTGCCATACTGCCCTGTAAAGTCCTCATGGTGCAAATGCAGCCAATCATATTTTTTTAAATCGCCCCTAACCACTTCGGCATCATAAATAATGTCGTATGGTATTTCGGCATAAGTCAGCACCAATGTTACCGCATCATCCCACGGCAGTTTATCTTTAGGCGAATACACGGCTATTTTAGGAGCTTTTTCAAGTTTTAACGCATCCATATTTACATCTTCGCCTGCAATTTCGTTTAGTATTAATGATGCCTGAACATCGGCAACAACCTCATAACTAACGCCTCGCACAATACATTCTGTTTCAATATCGGAGTTATACTGCATCATAAAACTACCACCCCGATAGTTTATCAACCACCTTGCCTCTATTCCGTTTTGAATAACCCAATAGGTAATGCCGTAAGCCTTAAGGTGGTTTGTTTGGGTTTCGTCCATTGGTATTAACAACGAAGCTGCAAATGAATTGCCGAACAAGGCTAAACTTAATACTAATATATATATGTATTTAACTGTTTTCAATATAATTACATTAGGTTAAACATTTTTTCTATATCATTAAATCAGCAACTCACACTATAACCCCTAAAAAAACGGGACAAGCTTTGCGGATTCGATTTATATACTAAAAAGGTGCGTCGCCTGCCTCATTAAAACTGTTATCGACATCGAGCCCGGCATTTTCAAAACTTTGGTTTCCATTTTCGGTTTTTACCTCACCTTGTTCTGCCGGCTCTCTGTTCATTTTCGATGAATAAGTTATTCCGTTTGAACCATCTTCGGCAATAGGAAATGATTCCTCAATATCGGTAAAGCGTGTAAACTCCTTTTTAAACCTTAACTGCAAATCGCCGGTGGCACCATTACGGTGTTTTGCAATAATAATTTCGGCTAACCCGATTAACGAGTTGCCAACAGAATCTTCGGTTAACCCATAATACTCGGGCCTATGGATAAACAGCACCATATCGGCATCTTGCTCAATTGCCCCCGACTCACGCAGGTCAGAGAGTTGCGGCCTTTTGTCGCCTGCCCTCATCTCAACCGAGCGGTTTAGCTGCGACAACGCTATAATTGGCACGTTCAACTCTTTTGCAATTGCCTTTAGCGACCTCGATATTGTACTTACTTCTTGTTCGCGCGAAGCGGTTACACCTGCTGTCATTAATTGAAGATAATCAATTACTGCCAATTCAATTTTATGCTGCATTACCAGCCGGCGCAATTTTGCACGGAACTCAAATATTGATAGTGCCGGCGTATCGTCAATATACATGGGAGCTTCCTCAAGATTCCTTATTTTTGACTCTAACTGTTTCCACTCATATGGCTGAAGGTTGCCGTTTTTGATTTTTTCGCTTGGCAACTCAGCCTCGCTTGCTATTAAACGATTTACCAACTGTACACTGGCCATTTCAAGCGAAAATACTGCAATGGGGCGTTTGTGATCGACTGCGATATTACGTGCCATTGAAAGCACAAAAGCTGTTTTACCCATAGCGGGACGGGCAGCAATAATTACCAAATCAGATTTTTGCCAACCCGATGTCATCCTATCCATTTGCGTAAAACCGCTTGGCACACCGCTAAGTCCGTCGGGGCGTTTGCTTGCCTCTTCAATTTGATGAATGGCCTCGCGCAAGACGGCATCAATACGCGACACCTCTTTTTTTATGTTTCCTTCGGCAATCTGAAACAGGTCTTGCTCTGCCTGATCAAGCATATCTGAAACATCATCGGCCTCAACAAAAGCACGGGTTTGTATTTCTGCCCCAACACGAATCAATTCGCGCTGAATATATTTTTGCGCTATAATACGCGAATGGTACTCTAAATGTGCTGTTGATGCAACCTTATTGGTCAACTGTGCCAAATAAAACGGCCCGCCAATTGAATCTATCTCATCTTCAATTTTAAGCTGTTGTGCCACCATGTGAATATCAATCGGCTTATGATCTGTTGATAACTTAAGTATGGCCTTAAATATTTTTCCATGTGCATCGTTATAAAAACATTCGGGCTTAAGTATGTCAATTACTGTATGCACAGCATCTTTTTCAAGCATCAGCGCACCCAAAACAGCCTCTTCAAACTCAATTACCTGAGGGGGTACCTTGCCAAATTCAGGATTTACTTTATTATTACTTTTGCTCGGATAGTTTCTTTTTTCAGCCATTTTAATTATTTAATAGGGAAAACAAAGGTATGAAAAGATGCTATTTACCCATACCAAAAAACCATTATATTTAAAAAAATAAATAACAGGTTATAAACTGATTTATTATATTTTTGTTGATAACAAATTCAAAAAATAATGATTTTATATCCAAATGCAAAAGTAAACATTGGTTTAAACGTGCTTTTTAAAAGAAGCGATGGTTTTCATGAATTAGAAACCTTGATGCACCCTGTTGGGCTTACCGATATTTTAACAATAAACAAATCGGGAAATAAACAAAAAAAGATAAATTTCGCAACCACGGGCATTCATATTGACGGCAATCATAACGATAACATTATTTATAAAGCATGTAAACTGATCGGCTCAAATTACAACCTTCCGAGCCTCGACATACATCTGCATAAAACTATTCCTTTTGGGGCAGGCTTAGGCGGAGGCTCTGCCGACGGTGCTTTTACGATTAAAGGTATAAATGAGCTGTGCAATTTAAACATGAGTATTAACAATATGGAAAAACTTGCCGCCGAGTTAGGCAGCGATTGCCCGTTTTTTATTAAAAACAGACCTGCTATTACAAAGGGCAGAGGCGAAATAATTAAACCTTATGATATAGATTTAAAGCAATACCGATTTGTTATTGTTGTTCCGCCCATGCCAATAAACACTAAAAAAGCATACAGTCTTATTACGCCAAACACACCAAAGCTCAACCTGTTTGAGTTATTAAAATTTGATATTACAAAGTGGAGAAGTACGGTAGTTAACGATTTTGAAGATTCTGTTTTTCCACAATACCCCGAAATCAAAAACATTAAAGAAGAACTGTATAAACAAGGTGCTGTTTATGCATCACTTTCGGGTAGCGGTTCAGCAGTTTTTGGTATTTTTAAAGATGCGCCAAACTTAAAACAGGTATTTCCGAAAAACTATTTTATTTGGATATAGTAAAAAAAAACCGCAGGCTCATATAAATAAATGAGACTGCGGCAGTTATGGTTTAAAAAGTTGCTTTATTCTATCTCAATCAACAATTCGTGTTTGGGTACCATTACCCCAATTTTAACATTAACTGATTTAATTGTTCCTGAAACAGGTGCTGTTACAACATTTTTCATTTTCATTGCTTCAAGTATCAGCAGTTTAGCCCCCGCCTTAACTTTTTGCCCCTCTTTAACAAAAATATCGGTAATAGTACCCGGAATAAAAGCCAAAATCATTTTTTCGTTTGGTTTTTCCCAGTTTTTCCTATTTATAAATTTTTTTGTTAACCGGGTTTTATACACGGTTCCCCCGATACATAATGTATCAAATTTTTCTTTGTTTGCCATAATTTATGGTTTAAAACGGAGGTATTCCGTGTTTTTTATTAGGTTGTCCTACACTCTTATTTTTTGACACCTCAATGGCGTGCATCAAGAATTTTCGAGTCTCGTCGGGATCAATTACCGAATCGACATAGCCTTTTGCGGCTGCCACATATGGGTTTGCAAACTTAACTTTGTACTCTTCGAGCTTTTGTTTGCGCATCTCGTCGGGGTTTTCAGCATTCATAATCTCCTTACGGAATATTATATTTACCGCCCCCTCGGGTCCCATTACAGCAATTTCGGCACTTGGCCAAGCAAAAACAAAATCGGCGCGCAAATGACGCGAGTTCATAGCAATATAACCGCCACCATATGCTTTTCTTAATATTACTGTAATACGGGGCACTGTTGCCTCGCTATATGCATACAATATTTTTGCACCATGACGAATAACCCCTGCATGCTCTTGGTCAACACCGGGCAAGTACCCGGGCAAATCCTCTAATGTTACCAATGGCACATTAAAGGCATCGCAATAGCGTATAAAGCGTGCTGCCTTATCAGAGCTGTCGCAATCAAGAACGCCTGCCAGCACTAAAGGCTGGTTGGCTACAAAACCTATTGTTTCGCCATTAATACGCCCAAAACCAATAACTATGTTTTGAGCAAAATCTGACTGCACCTCAAAAAAGTCGGAATCATCGGCAATAGCTTTTATAACATCGCGCACATCATAAGGTTGCGATGGTGTGCTCGGTACTATTTTTGCAATTTTATACTCCGATTTTGGCTCCTTTGGCGGAAATGGTTTTGCTTTTTGCCCATTATTCCAAGGAATAAATGTTATCAACTTTTTTATCTGGTCAAAACATTCCAGCTCGCTTTCGGCATAAAAGTGTGCATTTCCTGTAATTTCGCTATGCACTTTTGCTCCGCCAAGCTCTTCCATCGAAATTTCTTCGCCCAGCACGGTTTTTATAACCTCGGGGCCTGTAATAAACATTTTTGATATATTTTCGACAACAAAAACAAAATCGGTCAATGCCGGAGAATAAACTGCACCGCCGGCACAAGGCCCCAATATAATCGAAAGCTGAGGTATTACACCCGACGACAACGTGTTGCGAAAAAATATTTCGCCATATCCTGCCAATGAGTTTACCCCCTCTTGAATACGGGCACCCCCCGAATCGTTTATACCAATTAACGGCACACGCATTTTTAATGCATGATCCATAATTTTTGTTATTTTACGGGCATGCATATTACCCAATGAGCCACCTGCTACTGTAAAGTCTTGTGCATAAATACATATTGAGGCACCGTAAATTGTACCTGTTCCTGTAATTACACCATCACCGTGCAAAACTTTAGCTTCCATTCCAAAGTCACGTGCTTCATGTTCTGCAAATAAATCATACTCATGAAAAGACCCCTTATCGAGCAGAGATAAAATGCGTTCGCGGGCAGTTAATTTGCCAATGGCTTTTTGCTTTTTAATGGCTTTTTCTCCACCACCCGACTGAACTTCTTCTCGCCTTTTTAAAAGTTCACGTGTTTTTTGTTTTAACGACATAATAAATAATATTAGTTAAACATCTTTGTATCTGTCTATTAATCCCTTATGCACACAAATTGAGTTTTTGTGTAAATTTTTGACGTGCAAGATAAGGATTTTTATTAACTCATAATTTGCAAAAACCTGAGTTTTGTTTTTGTTTTTCTTAAAAAATAATTTATAAGTTTTTATTTTGCAGCTTTATGGTAAAGGCCTATGGCTACAAACGCGAATAGTATATTTGGTATCCATACGGCAAATATAGGGTTCATATTGGCATTGGTTGCCATTACTGTTGACACTTGCATAAACATTATGTATGAAAATGCTAAAAATATCCCTAACCCAATATTCATGCCTATGCCACCCCTGCGCCTACGCGATGATATGGAAACCCCGATTAACGTGAGTATTAAAGTTGAAAATGGGTATGCAAACCTTTTGTTCTTTTCAATTTTCCAAAGTATTACGTTATCTGAGCCAATCATAGACTCACTTTCAATAAACTCATTGAGCTGTCTGTAATTCATGGCCTCTACAACCTCAGTTCTTCTATGAAAATCTTCGGGGTTCAAATTTATTGTGGTGTCAATGCGCCTGCCCGATGTTATTATCTCCTTTTCGTTTAATATTTCGCGGTTTACATAGTTGGTTATTTTCCATTTATTTATTGTGGTATCCCATTGCACATAGTCCGACAAAAGCTTTGATTTTAATTTTCCGTTTTCAAATTTCTCCATCGAAAATTTGTAGCCTATATTATATGTATTGTTATATGACTCCATGTAAACAAAAGTACCCGGCAAAATTTGCTTGTGAATATTTTTTGCATAATACCCTAACTTTACCCTAATGTACTTTTCTTCAAACTCTAACCTTTTTTTATTTGCCGGAGGTATTATCCAGTTTATAAGCACAAACGAAAATATAGTTAAAACTAATGCCGAAATAAAATAAGGAACCATTAAGCGTTTAAAGCTAATACCGCTGCTTAAAATGGCAATAATCTCAGAATCGCCGGCAAGTTTTGAAGTGAAAAATATTACTGCTATAAATGTAAAAAGTGCCGAAAACAGGTTGGCAAAATATGGTATAAAATTAAAGTAGTAATCAAAAACAATAGCCCTTAGCGGAGCTTCTTTTTCAATAAAATCATCAATTTTTTCTGAAACATCAAAAATTACAACGATACAAATAATAAGCATCAGGGCATAAAAAAAGGTGCCCAAAAAATTTTTAATTATATACCAATCAAGTTTTTTCAAATTATTGTATTCTTATAAGTATTCAGTTACTAACTTACCTATTAAAATTATGCAATATACTTTTTTACATTCTTAAACCTATTTTTTTTACCATTTGGTTTTTCCATTCGCTAAAGCTGCCATCGGCAATTTTTAAACGTGCCTGATTAACCAGCCACAAGTAAAAAGAGAGGTTGTGGATGCTTGCAATTTGCGGGCCCAGCAGCTCTTTTGAAGCAAACAGGTGGCGCAAATATGCTTTTGAGTAAAACGCATCTACAAATGATGTACCATTCGGGTCGATTGGGGAAAAATCATTTTCCCATTTTTTATTTTTTATATTTATTATCCCCTCGCTTGTAAACAGCATGCCATTGCGCCCGTTTCGGGTAGGCATTACACAATCAAACATGTCAACGCCGCGGCTAATCCCCTCTAAAATATTTGCAGGCGTACCAACACCCATTAAGTAACGAGGTTTATCTTTTGGTAATATCTCATTTACAACCTCAGTCATTTCGTACATTATTTCAGTGGGTTCGCCTACCGACAGTCCTCCTATGGCATTCCCCTCTCGTCCCAGTTCTGATATTTCGTATGCTGCTTTTTTCCTTAACTCAGGATAAACTCCCCCCTGCACTATCGGAAAAAATGTTTGGCTGTGCCCATATAGCGGCTTGGTTTTATCAAAATGTTTAATGCCGCGATTTAACCAACGCATAGTTAAATCTAACGATTTGCTTGCATACTTATAGTCAGCTGTGCCGGGCGGGCACTCATCAAAAGCCATAATAATATCGGCTCCGATTATACGCTGTATATCAACCACATTTTCAGGAGTAAAAATATGTTTTGAACCATCAATATGCGACCTGAATTCTGCACCTTCCTCAATAAGTTTCCGGTTGGCCGATAATGAAAAAACTTGATACCCTCCACTATCGGTTAAGATGGGTTTTTTCCAGTTCATGAATTTATGCAACCCCCCGGCCTGTTTAATAATCTCTACCCCCGGCCTCAAATATAAATGATAGGTATTTCCCAAAATAATTTGCGCCAAAATATCATCAGACACATCGCGCTGATGAATTCCTTTTACAGTACCAACAGTACCAACGGGCATAAATATTGGAGTTTGAATTTTGCCATGGTCAGTAGTTATCTCCCCTAACCTTGCCGAAGTACTCTTATCTGTTTTTAGCAGTTTAAAATCCATTAACGATTATTTAAGGGGTGCAAAGATAATTAGTATCAGCAAGAAAACTCTACAAAATTAGAAATGTTTCTTTTTGCGATATTTTCATCTTTCTCAACTCATTGATACACAAGCATCAATTTGTCTCAAGAAATAAAAATATCATCAAAAATAATTCTTTTCATAAAAAATGACAATTTTCTTGCTGGCACTAATTAAAAAGAATCGGTGTACCTAAAACATATCAACCCACACTGCAATTATTAATAAAGTATCAAATTGTAATTGCCAACATTCAAAATCTTTCTTATACTTGCAATTATTATAAATAACCATTTGTGAAACAAATTATTTTAAATTTACCAATAGAGCAGCAAGTTGCCTATGGTGTTTTGGTTTTTTCGTTTTTAATACAAAGTATCTATTACTTTTTTATCTATTTGCGTCCGGCAAGGTGGAAAAGAAAAAAAGTGAATGACACTACTGAACCCTTGTCAGTAATTATTTGTGCACAAAATGAGTATAACAACCTAAAAAAGCACCTGCCAAAAGTTCTTACACAAGACTATGCCCAGTACGAAGTAATTGTTGTAAACGACTGCTCAGAAGACAGTTCGGAAATGCTGCTTGGCGAACTTGAACAAAAATACAAACACCTTAGACATACCACCATTGAACCCGACCGCAAATTTTTTCATGGTAAAAAATTGGCAGTTACCATTGGTTTAAAATCGGCAAAATACAACCGCCTTGTATTTATTGATGCCGATTGCTATCCGGTTTCAGACAAATGGCTTGCCGAGATTAATAAATCGTATATACTTAATAAACAGATAGTTTTGGGTTATGGTGGTTACAATAGGGCAAAAGGGCTTTTAAATAGGATTATACGGTTTGACACACTATTTATTGCAATGCAATACCTTGGGTTTGCATTGGCCGGAAGACCGTATATGGGTGTTGGCAGAAACTTATCGTACCTTAAGCAACTATTTTTTGCAGGTACGGGCTTTGCAAACCACTACAACATACTATCGGGCGACGACGACCTGTTTATTAATGAAAACGGGCATAAAGAGAACACGGCTGTTGTTTTATCAAAACAGAGCATAACACGCTCAATACCACAACTAAAGTGGAAAGATTGGGCTAAGCAGAAAAAAAGGCATCTTACCACAGGCAAATTCTACAAAAAAGGCGACAAAATATTTTTAGGGATTGAATTATTTTCGCGCCTTCTATTTTATTTTAGTTTAGTTATACTATTTTTGCTAAAGGCTGATGTTATTGTTTTAGGAGCGGCATTCGGTATAAGGCTTTTGATGCAAACCACCATTTTTAAATTAAACATGAACAAAATGGGCGAAAAGGGGTTTTTGTTATTAATTCCTGTTTTTGATATTATATTACCATTTATATATATTATTTTTGTATTTTCAAATAAAATTATCGCAAGAAAAAATAGATGGAATTAAACCCAAAATTTTCTGATAAAGCACAAAAGGACTTTGAACTTGTTAGCCAAGCTCAAAATGGTAGCCAGCATGCCTTTTCAGAGCTTATGTCTCGTTACAAAGAGGCTATCTATTTTATGATTCTTAAAATGATTAATAATAAAAGCGATGCCGAAGACTTAACAATTGAAGCTTTCGGAAAAGCTTTTAAAAATATTGAGCAGTACTCGCCCAGTTTTGCCTTTAGCACTTGGTTATTTAAAATAGCATCGAATAATTGTATCGACTTTTTAAGAAAAAAGAAAACCCGCCAGCTAAGCATACACAACTCGCCTGCCGATGGCAACAGCAACTCGGGCAACAGTATAAACGAAGACACGTCGTTATCAATTAAATCGGATTTGCTTGACCCTGAAGAGACCCTGATAAAAGACCAAAAAAATATATTGCTGCGTGAAATGGTTGATAACCTAAAGCCGCGTTACAGGCAACTTGTTGAGCTGAGATATTTTAAAGAGTACTCGTACGAAGAGATTGCCGTTGAACTGGAGATACCGATTGGCACAGTTAAAGCCCAACTTTTTAGAGCGCGCGAACTCCTGTTCGGGATATTGAAAAAAAGAAAAGGCAGTTTGTAAATTAATGACTATTGATTTTAATGCAGCTTATAAAAAAATACTTCCCCGAATTAAATCAAAAACAGATAGTTGCCTTTGAAAAACTTGGCAGCTTATATTCCGAATGGAACTCGCAAATAAACGTAATTTCGCGACAAGATATCGAAAACCTTTACCTGCACCATGTTTTACATTCGCTGTCTATTGCAAAAATAATACAGTTTAATGCCGGCACACAAATTTTAGACGTAGGCACAGGCGGGGGTTTCCCCGGAATACCACTTGCCATTATATTTCCTGAAGTTGAATTCCACTTAATTGATTCAATTGGCAAAAAAATTACAGTAGTAAACGAGGTTGCAAAAGCCGTGGGCTTAAATAATGTAAAGGGCGAGCAGATACGTGTTGAAAGCTTAAAAAAAAGATATGATTTTATAATAAGCCGAGCGGTTACACGGTTTGACAAATTCAGAATAATCACACGGAAAAATATTCACGGAAAACAGAACAACAGCCTAAAAAACGGCATCCTGTATTTAAAAGGCGGCGATTTTACTGACGAACTCAAGGGCATAAAAAAACAGATTTCCATATATAATATCTGCGATTTTTTTAATGAACCATTTTTTGAAACAAAAAAAATTGTGCATCTCGCAGTAAAAAGCAACTAAATATGTTTTTTATACTCTCAAAAATAATAGGACTGCTTATAAATCCGGTAATTTGGATATTGGCACTCCTATTTTTAGGGCTATTTGCAAAAAACACAAAACTTAAGCGCAAATTTTACCTGTCGTCAATAATACTGCTGTTGGTATTTAGCAACAGTTTTATATTAAACGAGGTGCTTTTAAAATGGGAACTGAATTCAGTAAAAAACAGCGAGTTACAAGAATCATATGATTATGGCATTGTACTGTCGGGCATGATTTGGTACGACTCTGAAACCGAAAGAATAAACTTTTTGCAGAGCAGCGACAGGATATGGCAAGCTGTTAGGCTGTATAACGAAGGCAAAATAAAGAAGATACTTATCTCGGGCGGTGCTGCCGGCTTTTTTGAGAAAGACACAATTGAATCGGTACTTTTAAAACAGTTTTTACTGAAAATAGGCATTGAAAGCAATGATATTTTAACAGAAGAGCAATCGCGCAATACAAGGGAAAATGCCGTGTTTACATATGAATTATTGCAGAACCACCCACATAAAAAACTACTTTTGATTACATCGGCAAGCCATATGCGGAGGGCGCGCAGGTGTTTTGAAAAGGTGGGGCTGCAATGCGATATTTTTCCCACCGACCACTACTCGGGCTCACGCAAATATAATTTTGACCACCTGTTTGTGCCAAATGCCCGAACGCTGTTTAATTGGAATGCTTTTATCCATGAAATATTTGGCGTTGTTTCATATAAATTTTTGGGATATATTTAACCTGATTAATTCATAAATTTCACCGACAAAAACCAATCCTCAACCATATTCAAAAAAGGGAGATTATTCAGTATAAACCGGCATAGAAATAAAAAACGACGTGCCTTTTCCAAATACCGATTTAAACCATATTGCCCCGCCAAACTCCTCAATAATATTTTTTATTATTGCCAAGCCCAAGCCTGTTCCGCTGCTTTTGGTGGTAAAATTGGGTTGAAACAGCTTATCCTCCATTTCGGGAGCAATGCCAACCCCATTATCCCTTACCTCAACAACCACGCTTTTGTTGGTTTTGGTTAAAGTTATTACAACCTTGCCCATTTTGTTTTTTGGAAGCGACTGAATTGCATTCTTCATCAAATTATTGAATACCTGCAACATACGTTCATTATCGGCCTGTACAAAAACCTCTTTGTCGTTTGGTAGATGCATATCAAGCGTGGCAAAGCTGCACTCCTTAAAAAGCAGCGCACTCCTGTTTATGCGTTCAATAATATTTACCTTTTCGGAACGCGATACAGGCATGCGCGCAAATTGCGAAAATGCCGTAGCAATCGACGATAAACTGTCAATTTGTTCAATCAGCGTTTTTGTCGAGCGTAGAAATCTTTTATCAAAATCGGCATCCTTGTTTTTCCACGATTTATCCAAAAGTTGGATGCTCAGCTTCATGGGCGTTAAGGGGTTTTTTATTTCATGGGCAATTTGCCTTGCCATTTCGCGCCAAGCCGATTCGCGCTCCGATTTGGCAAGCAGCCTCGCACTTTTGTCAAGCTCGTCTAACATTCGGTTATACTCTGTAACCAGCTCGGCAATTTCATCGTGTCCCGAATAATCGATACGCTCATTTTTTTTGCTCAAATCAATATTGCGTATGCGCTGCTGAACCATGCGCAAAGGCTCGGTTAACCTATTTGAAATATACACGGCAACGGCAATACTCAAAACCAATAAAAAAGCATAAATATTTATTACCCCAACAACAACCCGCAAAAGCTCTTTGCGCAACAAAACCTCTTTTGAGAAATAGGGCAAGTTCAAATATGCCAACAACTCATTATCGGCGTTAATAAACGGCACATATGCCGAATAGTATTCCATGCTGCCAATATACTCCTTATGCACAACCCTTGCCTTTTTGTTTAAAACCAGCTCGCGGTACGCAATTGCGTTTATTTTTTTGCCCGTCAGGTTTCGTTCAAAAATCTCTTTTCGCGATGTGCCTGCCAAATTGCCGTTTATGTCATAAAGGTTAATATCGGAATAAAAAACATTTGAGAATTTTACAAGCAAACTGTTTATATAATCGGGCGGCACATCATGTATATCGTCAAACCCCGACAATTTATGCTCAAGTTCAACCAACACCGATTGTATTTTTTCGCCCAAAATATCAATTTGCCCCTTTTCAAACTGGTTGTAAGTATATATTATAGTACCCCCACCCACAAAAACCAGCGATATAAGCAAAATAAGAATTACCGAAAAAACTATCTTGTTCTTTATACTAAACTGAAATTCAATAATTTTAACAAACCTACTGCCTATTATAAGCAGTAAAACGGTTTGCACCAACAAAAAGAAGAATATATAGGTAAACGATATTAAAATATTAAAAAAACCAATTGTTGGAAAACTCACAATTACAGTATGGTCGGCATGCGAGTTATATAAAAGATGGTCGTAACCCTCTGATTGGAAAAAAGCAAACTCCTTATTACCAAAACCATAAACATTGCGCTCAAGGGCATACGGAAAATCGCCGCTGCGAGCAATCAGGTTGTTGTTATTATATTTGGCATAACTCGCCATATTATGAACATCGTATAAGCCAACCGATTTTTCGAGTAGCAATTCAGGGTAACCCAAAACCTCGACATTTGATTTTTGCGACAACTCAAAAAACAGTTTAACGTTATCCCACCCCGACGACAAAGGTATTTCGACACGCAAAAAGTAATTTAGCCCCCCCGATTTATCTTTTAAATAGTACAGCCCCGCAATATTTGTTTTTACGCCATCGGTTTTAAGCATGGTATTAAAAAAACCGTAACAGTATTCCCACAATTGCCGCTCCTCGTCTAATAAAACGCTATCGGAACCATTGCACACGGTTAAATGAAAAATATACCGCTGAAGGTAGCCCGTGAAATACTTACGCTGAATATAATCAAGCATATCATCGTAATTAAACCACTCTTTTTCAAGATGATTTTTTATTACCGTGTCTGTTTTCATTTGGCTAATTACATCGGCAAGAATAACCTCGGCAACGGGGTCTTGCTCGCGGGCAAGGTTTACAGCAATAACCTTACTTTCGTCGATACGTTTGTTAAAATTATTATTGCGGATAAAATACGTGGCATATGCCGCAAAAAATGCGATAAGCACCACCACGGTACCAAAACGCGGAACATACCTAAAACGCACATAAGCCCAATAAACAAACACTAAAGAGATAAAAACCACCGAAAGGATAATGCTGTAATTTTTAAATACAATATTTACCAATATAATTGACAACGCCAAAGCAACAACCGCAACAATAAACTTGCCTAAACCAATACTTCCCTTAATTTGCCCAACAACCTTATCATACAACAAAACAAACCCGATAAAAAGCAGCAACAAAATAAAGTATCCTATAAAACTAAAAACCGAAAGGTTTAAAACATCGTAAGCCTCATACTGAAAATTGGAATCGATAATTAAATGGGTAAAAATTTTGTGGGCGCTTATTGCATAAAGTATAAAAACAAGCAGCCAAGCGGCTAACACAAGCTTAACCTTTTTTTGAGATGCGCCCGCCAAACTTTTAAGCCTTACTTTTGTATAGAAAACAAAAATAAGGTAAACAGCCAAAACAACGGTAATCAATAAATCGCCAAGCGACGGAAAAACATCGGAAAATGCAAAATACTGAGGCTGAAACACCCTTAAACTACCTAAAAACACCGGCACAGAAAAAATTTGGATTAATGCCCTAACAGCAACCAAAACAGAGCCGAACAGCACAAATTGCTTTACTGAAAAATTGACGTTTTTAAACTTGCTGCGCCCAAATAAAAGCAGAAAAAAGAACGCCATCGAAAAAATAGCAACCAAAATATTGCCTTTTAAAAACGAGTTGCAAACTTGCTGCTTTTTTAAGCTAAACAGATAATCGCCCTCCTTATTAAATATGGCGTTATCATAACTTTTGCTATCAATTATTATTGAATGGGGGCATTTTATATTAAATGAAGGGTGAAACCTGTTTTTCAAAAACTTATTCTCGTAAGGATAGCTTTCAACTACGCTTATAAGCCCGATAATGGCAATTGTGTCATCCCTTTTTTTCCTGATTTCGGCAAATGAGTTGCCCAATTTTGCAAAATTGTACTTAACCCAATCTGTATTGTCGGGTATTGCAATAGAGTTGCTTGTCCAATAAACCAGATTATTGTTTTGGTAAACCAAAAACACAACACCCTTTTCTTTAAACAGGTAATCAATGCTTTGCGAATTGTCGTTTACCCATTTCGATAATTTATTGTTTTTTGTGTTTGTGTATAAACTGTCGAGTATTTCGTCAACTTTATGCTCTTTATCAAATAGTTTATTGGTAAACGTATGCAAATCGGGCTCTCTGCTTTGAAACGAAATATTTGAAACCTCTGTTAAAAAACCTAATAACAGAAACAACAAAAACAGCAATGCATATTTATTTTTAACTAAAAAACCACTCACAATAAAATAAGTTATTTCATTCTCTACGAATTTAATCAGAATTAACAAAATTACATTTTATTAACCCACATATTATTTAATATTTCTTTTTATTTTATGAATTAGGTACTAACTCGTTAACTTTTTTGTAATATCAGGCCAATTATAATATTGCTGTCGTGATACGGAGAAAACCAGAAAAAAATTATAATTTAGCATCAAATATTTTACAAATAAAAAATATATCCTTGTGAAATTATATCCATCAGCCGAAAATAAGATTTCAGACCTTTTTTATGAATACAGATTAGGCGCAAAACCTTTTCTTAAATGGGTTGGTGGGAAAAGACAACTTTTAGAACAATTTGACAGTTTATATCCGGTTGAATTAAAACTTAAAAAAATTAAAAATTATTACGAGCCTTTTGTTGGTGGAGGTGCGGTTTTTTTCGATGTTGCCCAAAATTACGAAGTCGAAAATGCTTATTTGTATGATATTAATGACGAATTGATTTTAACATACAAAGTGATACAAAATAACATTCAAAAACTTATTGAATTCTTATACAGGTATGAAAAACAGTATAAAAAATTGGATGATGAAAAACAGAAAGGATATTATTACGAATTAAGGGAAAGTTTTAATTTACAACGATTTAATATTGATTACAACAGATACTCGGAGAATTGGATACCAAGGGCAGCCCAAACAATATTCTTGAACAAAACTTGCTTTAACGGTCTTTTTAGATTTAACTCAAAAGGTGGCTTTAACTCTCCAATGGGCAGGTACAAAAATCCGAAAATACTTGATGAACAAAACTTATTAAAAGTATCGAAACTGCTTGAAATAGCAACGATAAAAAAAGCAGATTTTAAAGAGATAAAAAATGACATTAAAAACAACTCCTTTGTTTATTTTGATCCACCATACAGACCAATAAGCAAAACTTCGAGTTTTACATCATATAATAAATTCAATTTTAAAGATGATGAACAAGTACAACTTGCAAGCCTTTTTTATGAATTAAATCAGCAAGGGCATAAGTTAATGCTAAGCAATTCAGATCCTAAAAATATTGATCCAAATGATGATTTTTTTGAAACAATCTATTCAAATTTTAATATTACAAAGGTTGATGCCAAAAGATCAATAAATTCAAATGGAACCAAAAGAAATTCAATAAAAGAAATTGTTGTAACAAACTATTAAAATGACAAAAGGCAAAAGTGCAAACATAACAGGGAATCAACTCGAAATAGCAGTACAAACAGTATTGTCCAACAAAGGATTTGAAATAGAAATGTATCGGAAGTGGAATAAAAATCCCAATAATTACGGAAAAGAGTTGTTGTTAAAAAATGTCCCATATGAAACCATTTACGGACATGGAGGCAATACGGAATTTCTTTTGATTTCAGAAAAATACAATTTAAAAATACGAATAGAGTGCAAATGGCAACAAAGCGCCGGATCGGTAGATGAAAAACTTCCCTATTTGTATTTAAACACAATTGAAGCAATGCCCGAAAAAAATATTATGATTTTAATTGATGGTGATGGATTTAAAAAAGGGGCAAAAACTTGGTTAAAAAATGCTGTCAAACAAAAATTATACACTAATAAAACCAATTGCGATACAAATATAATGGTATTTTCATTAACAGAGTTTTTTACTTGGGCAAACGATACTTTTCAATAAAACG
>CAYQPP010000002.1:0-44693 GCA_964419235.1 uncultured Bacteroidales bacterium | reverse complement strand
GCCTCTAAAGCATTAGTACAGGGCAACACCCTGTGTTTAATTTAAATTATAAAAAGCCCGACTGTTAACAGTCGGGTTTTTTATTATCCCACTCGATATAATCTTTTATTGTTGGTCGAGATAAACCTTTAGCTTAACTTCGGCAATAGAGTCGTTTACTATATTCCTCTCTAATTCAATTGCATTTACAAGGTTGCCCTCACTATTAACCTTTGTTTTTGTGCCATCCTCGCCGTTTTCGTAAATAAGCTGAATACCGTGGATAACCTGTACCAATTTAACCTTGGCGTCGAGTTTTGCTTTTTTCCATGCCATAGTCATGTGTTGTGTCGAATTTAAGTCGCTTATGCTCCTTAATGTTGACCGCCCTGTTGCTATACAGTAAACCCTTCCCGAATTTTTGTCTTGTGCAATAACCACATTTTCGGCATTGTTGTTAATCAGGGAGTCAGTACTGAGTTTTACTGTATTATAAATGTAATTGTTGTTAAACCCATTTGCAAGCCCTAAGCTTTCAATTCCTTTAGCAGTATTAAAAGCCCCTGTCATAATTGTATAAGCAGCAACCATGATACATGTTGCCAATAGTGTTTTTAATCTAATATTCTTTTTTTTCATAGCCATTATTTTTTGTTTTTACTAAAAATACCTGATATAGGTATTTACAAATATAAACAAATTTAAGCTATGCTTTATTTAGAAGATATTTGAAGTTTTTCATGTTATTGAAAAATACATTGCGGACAATAGGATCCTGAACCCATGATGGATATTTGGGAGGTTTTGTCGATTTGGTGGTAAATGATACTTTTACCCTGTTTTTTTTAACCTTTTCGATAGTCCAAACGGCACTAAATGTGTCAAGGCGATCAATATCTTTTTGTGGAGGCAAAAGTTTGTCTTCTTTCACAATCACAACCATAATTACATCAGATTCAGCATTATCAACAATAGTGTATTTTGATACCATGTCTTGTTTGTTAAACGGCCACGGTGTATCTAAAATGGTGTGTACATACCACTCCTTATCGCTAACTATTTTAAGTTTATCTACCTGCTCTGCATTTCGCATCCATAAATGGGTGCGTTTGGTATCGCATATAAGATTAAGCACTTCGGTAACCGAACAGT
Organism: uncultured Bacteroidales bacterium; assembly: GCA_964419235.1. GTDB lineage: Bacteria > Bacteroidota > Bacteroidia > Bacteroidales > SZUA-534 > GH45. Next base: position 43,562 of record CAYQPP010000002.1, on the reverse strand, counting down.
TTAAAACCATTTTGCCGCTCCGCTCTTTAACCTTCAGGTTTTTTTCGTTAATTACCCAACGCTCTAATACCTGAATCCCGCTATCGTCGTTAATAAGCTCCCAACTTGAACCCGATTCCTTGTTAACATCAGATGCATGTGCATACTGAACAATGTTTAAGAATAAAAAACTTAAGAAAAAAATTATAATCTTACTACTCATATACCCTATTTTGCGACAACAAAAATATATTTTATTCTGGTTTATACAAAAAAATACAATTTTTGTTTCAACAATAACAATATTTAATGTGTTTAATAATTTCGATAATTCTTTTTTAAAGAATATTTTTCTACTTTTATAAAAAAAATCCATGGGAATGCCTAAGCTTTTATATGTTGACGATGAATTTATCAATTTACAGTTATTCAAATTTAATTTTCAAAAACATTTTGAACTTTACTTAGCAAGTTCGGGGCAAGAGGCTTTGGAAATAATTGAGAGTGAGGATGTTTCTGTTATTATATCAGATTTAAAAATGCCTGAGATGGATGGCATTGAGCTCGTTAGTGAGATAAAAAAAAAGTACCCTGAAAAAATATGTTTTTTGTTGTCGGCTTACTATCTGTCGGAGGCAATAAGTATGGGGCTAAACGAAGCAGATATATTTGAGTACATAATTAAACCTTGGAAAAAGGATGAGTTGTTAAAAACTTTGGACAAGGCTTATAATTCGCTTTAAAATAAACAGTTGCATTATAATTTATTACTGCAATTTTATTGGTAATTCAATAATAACTTTTGTCCCCTCGCCAACTTTTGATTCAAATTTTATAGTACCCTTCAATTGATTAATAATGCCATAAGAGATGTACATTCCCAAACCTGTACCTTTTCCGGTTTCTTTTGTTGTAAAAAACGGGTCAAAAACTTTGTTTAGGTCATCTTCGTTTATCCCTATGCCATTGTCGCTTATAATAACCTCTACAACATTATCGCTTTTTTTATAGGAGGTGGTTACCTTTACAACCCCTTTTTCAATTATTGCATCAAATGCATTTGAAAAAATATTGACAAAAACCTGATTGAGCTTACCTAATGATGAGATAATTAAAGGGGTATCGCCAAAAAGCCTTACAATTTCAACCTTATATTTATATCTATTTTTTAGAATTACCAAGGCATCGTTAATGCAGTCGTTAATACTAAAAGGGGTTGTGTCTATTTCCGATTTCGATGAGTATTTTTGGAGGCTGCCGACAATCTCGGTAATTCGGGTAACGCCCATTTTAATGTTTCCTATTATCTCTTTAATGGTTATTTTATAATTCTCGTTGTCAACCTCTTTCGAGAACTCTTTTACCCTTTCAACCAACTCTAAAGCCGAGTCGCTGTTCAAAAACCTAAAATTGTCAATCTTATCCCACATGTCGTCAAAAAGCATCTCTAAGGCTTGGTTTCCCGAGCTGATAAAATTAATAGGATTGTTTATTTCATGCGCTACTCCGGCGGTAAGCATACCAAGCGAAGCCATTTTTTCCGATTCAACAAGCTGCATTTGCGTATCTTTTAATTGCAACAACGTGTTCAACAACTCCTCTTTTTGCTCCTCAAGTTGCGTATTGGTTTCAATCAGTTCGCTGTTCAGATCCGATATTTCGCCCTGCTGCTTATTTAACAGGTTGTTTTTTTCCGATAGATCTTCATTTTTGCTTTGCAGCTCGTCGTTTGCATTTGACAAGTAGCTGTTTAATTCAACAATTTTTTTTGTACGCTCTTTTACCAGCTCTTCAAGATGATCGCGATGACGAATTATTTCATGTTCATACATTTTCAAGTCGGTTATATCAAGCATCGATACAAGTACATTTGTATATTTTCCTTCGTCTTCGGGCAAAACGATAAAACTTTGCAGCAAATGTTTAATCTCTTTTTTTAAAGATATCCTTGTTATCTCAAATTCAAACTGTTTTTCCTCATTAAGCAGTTTTTCAAAAAGTTTTTTTAACCCTGCAACTGATTCTTGATTAAAAAGCTGATCGTATTTTTTTATAAATTCATGTTTGCTGCTGGCATTATACAGCTCTAAGGTTTTAAAATTGGCATCTGTTATTTTTATTAATTTAACAGCCTTTAAAATCAGCTTGTCGGGTAAAGCATACTTACCGTTTTGTAATTTTATCTTGTTTTTTTTAAGATAATCAACCAATAGCGATAGGTCGAATTCACAAATTGAAACCGGTGAATTCTCAAAAATACTAAAGTAGTATTGCTTGCTTTTATTAAGTTCTTTTGTTCTAATGTCAACCAAATATTCCAATCGCTTTGCTAACCGTTTTTTTGTTCTAAGTGCTATTACTACCAACAGAACAATTATAATTAACGTAAAAGTAAAGACAGTAGCTACTAACAATCCTTTTTGTTGAGTCTCAATTTTCAAGTGCTGTTCATCAATTAATAGTTGATTTTCAGAAATCAGATCTCTTTTCTCGCTCAATAGTATGCTTAACTCCTTTAAGTTGCTCTCTTTTAATACTATAGAATCCATTTTATCTTTAATCTTATTCGATAATAATTTTCTATACTCCTTTTGGGTTTGAAGTTCAATATTCCTTTTACTCAAGCTTGAATCCTTAATGCTGATTTCGCTGTTAAGCCTTGCCACCTCTAACTCTTTTTCATTAACCTGTTGCAACATTGTGAGTTTGTGTAACGACATTTGCTCAATTTGAGTTTTGTATTCAGCACTCTTCTCTTTTAATTCAATCAAATTTCGGTTAATTGAATCAAGCTCTTTGTTTTTTGTACTTAATTTTTTATTAGTTGAAATGTATAGCTCCTTAATATCAACCAAACTACCACCATAAAGCAATAGCTCTGGTTTATAAATAAAGTTATCTTCATCTAAATTTTGTTTATTGACAACATATTTTAAAGTCATCTCTTTTTTTGACTTATAAATATTTATCATGGTTAGCAATAAATCGGGCGTGTTATATGTAATTAACAATACCCCTTTTCTTTTTGTTAAACTCGCAACCTCGGCCATATGCCTCCTAAAACCATAATCAATAAAAATACAATGCATGGTTTCAAAATTGGCAATTTCATCAAAAACAAAAGCTTTTATAGGCTTTGACCTTAGATTTGTTGATTTAGTGATAATTTTAAATTCACTGATAAGTGTAGAATCATTAGTTAACAACCCAAACCTAAATGTATCAATTAAGGGTTCGTTTTTCCACTCAATATATTGAGAAAACCTATAAATCAACTCTGCTTTAACCTTCGATTCGGAGGTTTGTGATACAGCATTAAACCAAAAGCTTAATAAAAATATTAATATAAAAAAAAGCTTAAACATTAGTTTGGAATCGCTCAATTTAGGTTATAATGTTTGAATTATTTTAAAATGCCTCAAAAGATAGCTATTTTCAAGTTTATTTCGTAATTATTCTATAAAATTTTCTTTTTGCTGCTTAACACTAAATGCACATAGCACGTTATGTTGCAATAACTACAACATATAAATTTAGCGTTTGCACAAAAACTATTTAAACTTTAAAGCATTTTATTAACAAAATGTGAATAAAATGAATGATTCAATTAATTGAAATTGTCTAAATAAAAGATATTTTTGCACTGATTTTCAAATAAAATCTGGAATTAAACCTGACTAAAACTTTTTAAAAATGAGTTACAACACAGCCAACAAAGTAGCCGACAACATTCGTATTTTATCAGCAGCAATGGTAGAGAAAGCCAAATCGGGACATCCCGGGGGAGCCATGGGCGGAGCCGATTTCATTAATATTCTTTACTCTGAGTATTTAAACTACGACCCCAACGATCGCACATGGCCATTTAGAGACAGGTTTTATTTAGACCCCGGGCACATGTCGCCAATGCTATATGCGCAATTAGCATTAACAGGCACTTTTAGTATGGATGATTTGTCAAACTTTCGCCAATGGGGCAGCGTTACACCGGGACATCCCGAAAGGGATATAAAACGGGGTATCGAGAACACCTCGGGTCCATTAGGGCAAGGACACACAATGGCTGTTGGTGCAGCTATTGCCGAAAGGTTTTTGGTGGCAAGGTTTGGCGAGTGGATGGCACATAAAACCTACACTTTTATATCAGACGGAGGAATTCAAGAAGAGATTTCGCAAGGTGCAGGCCGAATGGCAGGCCATTTAGGCTTATCAAACCTAATAATGTTTTATGACTCAAACGATATTCAACTATCAACCGATACCGATGATGTTACTTCGGAAGATACCGCAAAAAAATACGAGGCTTGGAATTGGAATGTTATTACCATTGATGGTAACAATGCCGATGAAATACGCAAAGCTTTAGACAATGCTATTGCCGAAACCCAAAGACCTACCCTAATTATTGGAAAAACAATTATGGGAAAAGGGAGCATTACCGAAAGCTCCGAAAATTTTGAGCGAAAATGCTCAACTCATGGCCAGCCTTTGTCGGCAGCAGGGGCATCGTTTGAAAAAACCATCCAAAATTTGGGCGGAGACTCAAACAACCCGTTTGTTGTTTTTGATGAAGCAAACCAAACTTACGCCGATGCAAACAAAATAAAAGCCGATTACACAAAAAAACATCGTCAAATTCAAGCCCGGTGGGAAAATGAGAATCCCGAAAAGGCAAAAAAACTACACAGTTACCTGAATAATGAAGTTCCTGAAATTGATTATGCACACATTGCCCAAAAAGAGAATATTGCAACTCGTGCCGCATCGGCAACAGTATTGGGTGAATATGCAAAACAAATTGATAATATGATAGTTGCATCGGCCGACTTAGCCAACTCCGACAAAACCGATGGATTCTTAAAACATACAAAACCACTATCAAAAGGCGATTTTACAGGCAAATTTCTTCATGCAGGAGTTACCGAGCTTACATTGGCAACGGTATGCAACGGCATAGTTAGCCACGGTGGGGTATTTGCAGCCTGCGGAACATTTTTCGTTTTTTCCGACTATATGAAACCCGCAATCCGCATGTCGGCCCTAATGGAGTTACCGGTTAAGTACATATGGACACACGATGCTTTTAGGGTTGGCGAAGACGGGCCAACGCACCAACCAATTGAGCAGGAGGCTCAGATACGGTTGTTAGAGCAGCTTAGAAACCACTCTGACAAACCTAGCCTTTTGGCACTTCGCCCTGCCGATGCAAATGAAGCAACGGTTGCATGGAAAATGGCTATGGAGAACCAAAACACACCAACAGCACTTATTTTATCGCGTCAAAATATAAATGATTTACCAGTTAACGGTATTTCTAAATATGATAGCGCGTTAAGGGCTCAAAAAGGAGCATATACTGTTCAAGAGTGCGACAACCCCGATATTATTTTGGTAGCAAATGGTTCGGAGGTTGCAACCCTGATTGCAGGGGCAAAATTGCTTGAAAAACAAAACAACCTTAAAATAAAAATTGTGTCGGCCATTTCCGAAGGACTGTTTCGTGAGCAACCAAAAGAGTATCAAAACAGTATTTTGCCATCGGATATTCCAACATTAGGATTAACCGCAGGATTGCCATCAACCTTGTCGGGACTTGTGGGAGCAATAGGAAAATCAATAGGGTTAACCCATTTTGGCTATTCGGCAAACTACAAAGTGCTCGATGAAAAATTTGGCTATACTGCCGAAAATGTAAAAAAACAGGTTGAAATTTATCTTGATAGTTTAAAATAAATACTATTTTTAGCACCATAAAATCTATAAAGATAATAAATGCCAAATTTTAAATAATAAAATACTAAATTGGATAACAGGCTTGACAAAAATGATATTGACCAAGTAAATGCCATGTTGAAAGAGAAAAACTGGTGCAAAATAATTGACTTAACAGCTACCGAAGGGATTTTCCTTACCGAAAACGGATATGTTATTGAAGCCAATAATGTAGGCTGCAAAATGTATGGATATCCGTATGAGGAGATGGTTGGTTTGCAGTCGATTGATGCATTTGTTGACGATAGCAAAAAGATAATTTTAGAGAAGGTTAAACAAAAGTATGTAGGCTTTTATAGGGTTACGGCGTTGCGCAAAAACGGTACTACATTTCCTGTTGAGATTAACGCAAAAAATATTTCGTATAAAGGAAAAGATGCACGGCTTGTTATTATTCACGATATTACAAAAAGGATAGAAGCCGAAAACCTAATACGCGAACAAGAAAATAAGTTTAAAACCCTTTTTGAAAATGCAGGCGATGGTATAATCATAGGAGATTTAAAAGGCAATATGGTTGATGTTAACAGTCGTATTTTAAATATGATAGGGTGTAACCGTAATGGGGTAATAAATAAACGAATCGAAAATATATTCTCTAAAAACTCACTTAATAAGCACCCTTTGCGTTACGATAAGGTGCTATCGGGAAAAGCTATTATTGTTGAAAGGGAGTTGTTGAGAAACGACGGCAGTATTATTCCCATTGAAATGAACACAACACTATTAGAGAACAAATACTATATATCGATTTTTAGAGATTTAACCGATCGTAAAAAGACAGAAAACGCACTAATAGAAAAAAACAGGGAGCTATTAATTGCAAAAAAGAGAGCTGAAGAGAGCGATTTGCTAAAATCGGAGTTTTTGTCCAATATGAGCCATGAGATTAGAACCCCCATGAATGGAATAATGGGTTTTGCCGATTTGCTTGAAAGCAACAACCTTGATGCCGAGCAACAAAAATTTTATATAAGTATAATTAAAAATAGCGGCAATCAGCTTTTACGAATAATTGAAGATATTATCGAAATATCAAAGTTAGAAACTAAACAGGTTAAGGTTATTAATAAACCTTTAAACTTAAACAGCTTATTGTTAGAGCTATTTACTTTGTATGAAAAACAAGCTAAAGAAAATAAAACGCCTTTAAATGTAAATTATGGGTTAGCCGATAATGAATCAACTATTATGGTTGATGAGTCGAAACTTCGTAAAGTTTTTAACAACTTAATTGACAATGCTTTAAGATACTCTAATTCGGGCTGTATTGAAATAGGGTACTCTTTACAAAATAACCAAAACATTCTGTTTTATGTAAAAGATTCGGGTATTGGCATTGACACTGAGAAACAACAAATAATATTTGAACGCTTTTCGCAAGCCGAAAAACATTTATCAAAAGAGTATGGGGGTTTGGGGCTTGGCTTATCAATTGCAAAAGAAAATACCGAGTTAATGGGTGGTTCAATATCAGTAAAATCTGAAAAAGGTAAAGGATCGGCCTTTTATTTTACCGTTCCATATAAGTTGGCATAAAACCTTCATCACAAACAAGTTGTTATTTTGCAGGCAGGCAGGTTCAGTTTAGGCGTTAAGCTTTTTAGACAACCCTGCTTAAAACCAATTAACTGTAAATTAAAACACAGGCAAAACTCAATAAAATTCAACACTCAATGTACAATTTTCAACATTAAACTGTATTTTTCAATTACACTTTAGTCAAATATCGTAATATTATGAGAATAACATCATGCTTTAGCTTGGTGTATTGTGGTGTAATCTACTCATGTACTCCAAATTCTCAATAAGTTTGCAAAGCAAACTTATTGAGAATTTGGAGTTTTGTAATTGTTTTATACACCCAAATAAATTTGGGTGCTAATCTAATGTACAATTGTTAATGCATCACGATATTTGACTAAAACATATTTTTAATGAATAATATTTAACTATAATCACATATCTACTTATTAATAATTAATACGTCATTGTTCTAAATATTTTTGTTGTTTACTTTATTATTGTTTGTTAAACGTTGCTTATTGAATATTACATTGGCCTATCTATACCAAATAAAATCATCCAATCAAGACTTTAAGAACCAAGGATAGGTGGGTAACCCTATAAAATTATTTGGCAGCCTCTTTGTTAACATAAAACCTATCAACAACCTCTTTTATCTTTTTAATTAAATAGGGTTTTGTTATCAACTCGTCAAAACCGGCAGTGTTAAATTCATCAAAAAAGTCGTTGGGGTTATGTGCTGTTAAAGCAATTATAGGCATTTTTGAAACTGATGAATCCATTTTGCTCCTTATATATTTTGTAGTTTCCAATCCGTTCATAACAGGCATTTCAATGTCCATTAAAACTATATCAAACGGTTGATCCTCCAGTTGCTTAATTGCCTCTTTGCCATTGTTGGCAACCTTGCAATCGCAGCCTATTTCAGATGCAATCTCAGATAATAGTATCCTGTTTACAAAAATATCATCAACAATTAGTAATAATGGCTTTGGCATAATATATTAATTAATAGTAAAACAAAAGTATAAAATATTATCAATAAAAAATGGTTCTCTTGTCAATTTAATAAGTAGATAATAAAATAATGAAAATAACATCACAATAAATAAAAGTTTATTGTTATATTGAACAAATAAGCAATTTAAAAGGTTATAATAAAAAACTACAATTCATGGGTAAAGTCGACAACAATATACTAAATAATTTTTTAAATAATTTTCCACGTAACGAAATTATTAATAAGCTGAGCGATATTGATACTAAAATCAGTTCGCTACATACCATTTCGTCAAAAGACTTTTTATATTTTAATAAGCTATTAAAGCAGTATTACAAAAACATTAAAGAAATTTCAGATGCAAATAGTGTTATATCGGTATTTATTAATAACGATTTACCTGTCATAAAAAGTGACATAAACGATAAAAACGCAATGCAGGTAAAACTGATAAGCGAAACCGACTCTAATATAAATAACGTTATTGACCTGCTTACCCAAATATACTCCTCAATTGATTTGTTGGTTGTGCCTTTTAATAATTTTAAACAAAACCTCATTACCTTAAAATACATACTTGCCAATTTAAAACTGCATCTTAATTATGTTGAGCTGTCAAACAAAAACGAATTACAAAAAAGTGTTGAGTCAATTGAAAGCAGTATCGAGAAAATATATAATCAGATAGAAAAAATCGACACGAATACAGAATCGGTGTCAAAGCAAATTACATATTTAAAAAACAACACCTGTCTAATCGAGAATTTAAGCAGCTCAAAACTAAACAACGAAATAAGAAAAGCAATAAACATATTTAAAAAAATATCATCAGACAGTTATTTGCCCGAAAGTTTTGTGTCAGACTTAAACAGCCGTACACAAAAGTGTTTTGCCTACATGGGCGAGGTTATTACAAACATTCAGTACCACGATATTATAAGGCAAAAAATGGAGCATATACAAACATCGCAAAATAAGCTGATAAACGAAATAAAGAGTATAAACAAATCGGAGCAAAATACCGACGATCAATTGCAGTTAATAGTAAAAATACCCGAAATTACCGACATACAAGTAGCACAACTCCTATATACAAATAAAGATTATCAAACATCAATTGAAAAAATAACAAACCAGCTTATCGAGGTAGGCAATGAAATGAAGGCATTACATTCAATATACAGCTCAATACATGAAAATGCCTACAAATTTGATAGCAACACAATAAACCAAATTGTTGCGGCTCAAGGTGTTTTTTCGGGATATTTTGAAAAACTTACTGAAAACCGAAAAAAAGCAACCGTTAAAATCAGCCAACTGAAAAGTGATTACAACAACCTGAAAAATGAATATAATACCATATTTTTGAATGAAAAGGCATTGCGAAAAGAGGTTCATAATTTTGAATCGCTTATGCGTGCAAACGGCAAAAATTTCGGAAAAGAGCTTACCCGCAGGATAAAAGACTTATTCTCTGATTTACAGGTTAATTCAAACTCTTTAAAAACACATCTTAACAGTATTACTCAAAATATTAAGTTTTTAACAAATATTTTTGATACCTTTAAACCTCGAAGTGAAAATTATTATATTGATAAAAAATCAATAGATAACCTTTCGGACAAAACAGGCCAAATAAAACAGAAAACTAAAGAATATGCTTTGTTGAGCACCAAAATATCGGATGAAATAACATTATCATTAAAGAAAATAGAGTATTACACGTATTTTAAGATAACAGTTGAAGAGATTGTATCCTTATTAAACGAAATTAACAAAATAGTAAATTACGATTCATTAAAAAGCAATTTGGGCGATAACAAAAAGTACCTTAAGGAGATTGAAAAACTATATACCATGAAAAGCGAGCGCGATATACACGCCAAACTTACGGATACCGGAAAAAGCGTTGACGAACTGTTAAACGAGTCCGACAGCATTCCATATAACATTGATGATAACGACATTGAACTGTTTTAAATATTTTTTTAGGAACACATAAAAAAGCAAGCATAATTATGAAAGAGTATCGAATTAACTCATCAAAAAACAAAAAAACCAAGGCGCTTGATATCGAGGTGCAAGGGTATTTGAATGTTTCCAATATTATGGGAATCAAAAAGGAATTAAGCTCTGCTATTAAAAACAGCAAAAAAGTAAACCTGAAAATATCCGAGGTCGATGATGCCGATTTATCGCTGGTTCAATACTTAGTAGGATTAAAACAAATGTGCCAAGAGTCGAACATCGAAATAAAAATAGACCTCGGCATAAATAACGAAACATTAGAGCTGTTTAAAAGAGCAGGATTTGCCAATACAATTAATTAATTATAAAATCCATTAAAAATGGGAAAGAAAATACTTATAGTTGACGATTCAGAAAGTATTCGTGAGGTAGTAAGCTTTACCCTTGAGAATGCAGGACATGAAGTTTCAAAAGGCATTGACGGACAAGACGCCTTAAAATTTCTTGACAAAACCAAGTTTGACTTGATAATTACCGACTTGCACATGCCCAATATGAATGGCATAGAATTTATTAAAAATGTAAGGGCAAATGCCGATTATCAATTTGTTCCCATTCTGTTTTTGACCACAGAGTCGCAAACGGCAAAAAAAATGGAAGCAAAAGAAGCCGGAGCAACAGGCTGGATAATAAAGCCTTTTGTACCCGAAAAACTTTTAGCAGCAATAAATAAAGTTGTACGATAATGGATAAATTCAGAGAAAAATTTATAGAGGAAGCCAATGATTTAATCAACGATCTCGAAAAATCGCTGCTTGAACTCGATGGCAATCAGGAGAATCCTGAAATAATAGAACAGGTGTTCAGGGTTATGCACTCACTTAAAGGTGGCAGCTCCATGTTTGGGTTTAAAAAAATGGATAAATTTACACACCACCTCGAGAATATATATGATTTAATCCGAAACAAGAAACTTGCCATAAACGACGACATACTTAATGTTACTTTGGCATCGGTAGATCATTTGCGCAACCTGATACACGAAGAAGACGATGCCGATTCTGCCCATCAAGTACAGCACGATTTGCTATTGACAAAAATAATAGACATTATTGACGAAAATGTTGTTGCACAAGATGTTGGCGCTACCATACAGCATATTGATGCACGAAAAAACAAAAACTTGTCAACCTATTACATCAGTTTTATTCCACACGATAATATCTTTAAATTTGGAACAAACCCATTGTACCTAATTGATGAACTATATGAATTAGGCGAGATAAAAGTATTTCCGAGGTTTGACAAATTGCCCGATAGCAACAGCATGGACCCTACAAAATGCTATGTGTATTGGGACATATTTTTGGCAACCAACCAAGGCATAAACGCCGTTGGCGAGGTTTTTATTTTTGCCGACGACCAATGCGATTTAAACGTGCATAAAGTTGCCGAAATAAACCTTTTGGAGGAGCCGTCATTTATCGGGATAATAGAAGAAACCATCAGCAACCAAAAAAAGGTTGACGTTAACCAACTGCTTTTATTAACACAAGAGTTAGAAAAAGTATTTTCGAAAGAACAAGAAAAACAAGCACAAAAATTTGGCGACAACAAAGCAAAAACAAGTATAAGCAGCATTAGAGTATCGTCAGACAAGTTAGACAACCTGATTAATTGGGTAAGCGAGCTTATAACAATACAAGCACGCCTGAGCCTTTTTGCCACCAAAACCGAAACTGCAGAATTGATGCCTATTGTTGAAGAGGTAGAAAAAATTTCGCGCCGCTTGCGCGACGATGTTTTTAGCATAAGGCTAATACCAATCGAAAATATGCTTACGCGATTTCACAGGCTGGTTAGAGAATTATCGCAAGAGATGGGCAAAGAAGTAGTGTTTAAAACCGAAGGCACCGAAACCGAGCTCGATAAAAATATTATTGAAATATTGGCCGATCCGCTTATGCATATCGTACGAAACAGCATGGATCACGGTATCGAAAATGCCGACGAACGCCAACGCATAGGCAAACCCAAACGGGCAACCATACTATTAAAAGCTTTTTATTCAGGCACAAGCGTGGTAATCCAAATATCCGACGACGGCAAAGGTATCGACCCCGAAAAAATAAAAACCCAAGCAATTTTAAAAGGGTTGATAGCTCCCGAAGCAGAACTGTCAGATAAAGAAATATTCGACCTGCTCTTTCAACCCGGTTTCTCAACAGCCAAAAAAATAACAAAAGTCTCAGGACGTGGGGTAGGCATGGATGTGGTAAAACGCAAAATAGCCGAAATTAGGGGCGAGGTTGAAATTGACTCAACAATAAACAAAGGGACAACTATAACAATAAAATTGCCGTTAACACTATCAATAATTGATGGATTGCTAGTACAATTAGGCGACACCAAATTTGTGATACCATTATCGTCGGTCGATAAATGTTACGAATTTAAACATTCGGTACTTGAAAATGCCGTAAACCATTTAATAAGGACAGAAGATACCGAAATTGCCCACCTTAACATGCGCAAGCTGTTTGAAATTGAAGGCGAAGCACAAGAAACCGAGCATGTTGTAGTAGTGCAATACGGCGAAACAAAAATAGGATTGTCGGTTGACAATATAATAGGTCAGTATCAAGCAGTATTAAAACCTCTTGGTAAAATGTACAAAAATCAACAGTCAATATCAGGAGCCACAATATTAGGCGACGGCTCAGTTGCGCTTGTTATGGATACAAATAAACTTATATCGGATTTTGCCAGCAACGAAATTAAAATTGGAGGTTAATTATGGATGAGAATATATTAGATACCGTAGATAATGTATCTACCTTTTTATCATTTAAACTGAATAAAGAGTTTTTTGCAGTTAATGTAGCAAAGGTTTTAACTATTTTAGAATTAAAGCCCATTACAAAAGTACCCAATTCGCCCAATTACATGAGAGGGGTTATTAACCTTCGAGGCAACGTATTACCGGTAATTGATATGCGTATTAAATTTGGAATGGAGGCAACGGAGTTTACAAAAAACACCTGCATTATTGTGCTTAATATTATAATCGACCAAGAGAATATACAACTCGGTATATTAGTTGATACGGTTGACAGGGTTTTAGAAATAAAAGATAGCGAAATTGAAGAGTCGCCGGCCATAGGAACAAAATACAAAACCGAATTTATACAAGGCATGTATAAATTAGACAAAGGCTTTATTATGCTCCTAAATATCGACCTTATTTTTAGCACAACCGAGTTGCTTATAACCAAAGATGTTGAAAAATTAGAGAAGGAGGATATTGAAAAAATTGATGCAGAAACAAATAATGCATAACTAAAATAATCTATTTTAATCTATTTATGGATAGCATATTAAGCAATAGTATTTATAACACCTCTTTATCAGACAAAGAATTTAATAAATTAAGCCAATTCATTCAAATAAACTATGGAATAAAAATGCCCCCTGCAAAAAGAATAGTTTTACAGGGAAGGCTACAAAAGCGGTTGCGAAAACTCCAAATGCCCGATTATAAAACATATGTTGACTTTGTTTTTAGCAAAGAGGGCAAAAACGAGATTATACACATGATGGATGTAGTTAGCACAAACAAAACCGATTTTTATCGCGAGCCAATACACTTTGAGGTATTAACAGATGATATTTTACCCGATCTGTTCAATAATAAAGGAATTAGAAGAGTAAAAGTTTGGAGCGCAGGCTGTTCATCGGGCGAAGAACCCTATACGCTTGCCATTGTTTTAAACGAATTTAAAGAAAAAAACCTCGGCTTCGATTTTGAGATAATTGGCACCGACATATCTACCCAAATGCTGCAACAAGGAGCTAATGCCATTTATAAAGAAGAACGCATTGAAATTATTCCGCTTAACTTAAAAAAGAAATATTTTCAAAAATCAAAAAACCGTACCGACCCAAAAGTCAGGGTTAATAAAGTGCTTAGAGATAGAGTGAAATTTCAACGGTTAAATTTTATGGACACAAATTATAACGTTAATGAAATGTTTGATATTATATTTTGCCGAAACGCACTCATCTATTTCGAAAGAGAAAACCAAGAGCAGGTAATTAATAAATTATGTAGCAAATTAAACCCCAAAGGCTATTTCTTTTTAGGGCACTCCGAATCAATTACTAACATGAAAGTGCCTTTAAAAAATATAAAACCAACAGTATTTATAAAAACATAAATAAACCGCTATGCTGTCAGATAAAGAATTTATTGAAGAACTTAAATTAAAGCTCAAGGAAGCTGCCGGTTGCTACAAAACAATAGGTAAACAACGTGACGAATTAAAGCTGGTAAACGAAAAACTAACTGAATCAGAAGCCCTAAAAAGCCATTTTATTTCAAACATAACAAATGAAATAGTTAACCCATTTGCTTCAATATTGGGGTTGTCAAAAAATATAATCGCAGCAAAAGATATTGATATCAAGAAAATTAAAAACATGGCCGAATTGATACATTCCGAAGCCTTTGAACTTGATTTTCAGTTAAAAAATATATTTACAGCAGCACGCATTGAGGCGGGCGAAGCATTCCCCGAATTTATTAAAACCGACATTAACCTATTAATTGGTAGTGTAATAAGCGCATATGAATATAAAGCCGAGCAAAAACAGCTTAAAATAAATTTCTCGTTTAAGCTCGATAAAAAATTAAAAGAAGCCTGCTTTTTTAAAACCGACCCCGAAAAATTGAGGCTTATAATATCAAACCTGCTTAATAACGGAATTAAATACAGTAATGCCGCAAACCGTATCGAAGTTAATGGCTGGGTTGAGGATGACACATTAAAAGTATCGGTTAAAGATTATGGCATTGGCATAAACAAAAAAAACCTTGCCACTATTTTCGACCGATTTAAAAGAATCGACACCTCAATAAACTCATTAAACCCGGGGCACGGTCTCGGGTTGTCGGTAACAAAAGCCCTAATTGACATATTAGACGGGAAAATAGAGATAGTAAGCAAACAAAATATAGGGTCAGTATTTACGGTATCAATACCACAATCAGAAATTAGCGATACCGAAGGATATGCCTTAGACGGAAACGAATTTATTTTTGATGACAATGAGGATGGAATCTTCTAATAGCCAAATAAATACACATTTTTTGTACCCATCAGCCCTGTTTGCTGATGAAACCCCATTTTTGGTAGATACTATTTTGGGCTCATGCGTGGCCGTATGCCTGTACGATCCCGTAAAAAAAATAGGAGGAATAAACCATTATATGTTGCCATTTTGGAACGGTACAGGGTTGGCATCGCCAAAATATGGCAACATAGCTATCCAAAAACTTATTGAAAAAATGATAAATTTTGGTTCAAAACCAACTAACCTGCAAGCTAAAGTATTTGGCGGGGGCGAAATTGTTGAATCAAAAACCAATATATTTAAAATTGGCGAACGAAATATCGAAATAGCAATAAAGGCTCTAAAAGAAAACAAAATAAAAATAACAGGACAAAGTGTAGGAGGTACTTTAGGACGAAAAATACGTTTTAATACCGAAACGGGAGTAGTACTAATGAAACTCATCCAAAAACAACGGCAATAAAATGAACGAAAAAATAAAAGTTTTAATAGTTGACGATTCGGCTGTAGTTCGACAAACGCTCAGCAGTATATTAATGCATGATCCACTTATTGAAGTAATGGGAGTAGCTGCCGACCCATATTTTGCCGCCAACAAAATAGCACATGAAGTCCCCGATGTTATTACACTCGATATTGAAATGCCACGAATGGACGGCTTAACTTTTTTGCGCAAAATAATGACTCAACACCCAATTCCTGTAGTAATTATTTCAAGCTTAACCGAAACCGGAACCGAAACCGGAATAAAAGCATTAGAATACGGGGCTGTCGAAATCATAACAAAACCAAAACTTAGCACAAAAGAGTTTATCGAAGAGTCGAAAACAAGGATTATTGATGCCATTAAAGCTGCTGCAAGCGCAAAGCTAAAGCGCAAAAAAAATATAAAAAAACCGGCTGTACCTATCGAGGTAAAACCCAAGTTAAGTGCCGATGCCATAATATCAAAAGGCAGCTTAAACAAAAGCATGCTTAAAACTACCGAAAAAGTAGTAGTTGTAGGAGCATCAACCGGAGGTACCGAAGCATTAAGGGTGTTTCTTGAAACATTGCCTGCCGACAGCCCGGGAGTAGTAATAGTGCAACACATGCCTGAGCAGTTTACGCGTTCGTTTGCCAATAGGCTAAACGACCTTTGCAAGGTAACAGTAAAAGAGGCCTCAAACAACGACACTGTAATTCGCGGACGCGCTTTAATAGCGCCCGGCAACCACCATTTAATACTTAAGCGCAGCGGAGCACGCTATTTTGTTGAAATTAATGACGGCCCGTTAGTAAACAGGCACAGGCCGTCAGTTGACGTACTTTTTCGCTCAACAGCAAAATATGCAGGCAAAAATGCTATTGGCGTAATTATGACAGGCATGGGCGATGACGGAGCCCGAGGATTGCTCGAATTAAAAGAGGCAGGAGCTCATACCATTGCACAAGACGAAAAAACATGTATAGTTTTCGGAATGCCTAAAGAGGCAATTAAAATGGAAGCAGCCATCGAGATTATGCCATTAGATAAAATTGCAAACAGAGTGTTAAAACTGCAATATTAATTACCGCTACCCCTATACATTAAGGCTTAATGAAAATGTAAAATCAACGTTTTAATATAATTTATAATGAATTCTCAAATATTTTAGTAATTTTAGACAGTCAACTCACAGTTTGGCATATTAACGTTTAAACATTTTAATACACCTTCATTTTAATTTAAATGGAAAAGAAAAGAATAACCAACTTTAAGCTACAATTTTCAATTATAGGCTTTTTATTAGGTATAATAGAGGTTGCTATTATTTACATAGGAATCCTATCATCAAACGATATGGTTTTTACATTTAAAAACATTTTTAAACTTCATTCATCAGGGTGGTATTATTACCTTTTTGATACCGCCCCAATTATTATTGGCATAACAGCATACATTGTTGGTTATTTTACTTACAACATTGCCTCAAAACTTGATAATTTAGAAAAAGAAAATGCAAAAAAAACAGGCGATATGCTTGAATTTGCCGAAAACCTGACAAAAGGCAATCTTGACATTGACTACGAACCTGCCAAAGAAAATCAACTTGGTAAAATTTTAATTAATTTACGTAACAGCCTAAAAAATAATTACGAAGAGGAAAATCAACGTAAAAAAGAAGATGAACAACGCAATTGGATTGCTGAAGGATTAGCAAAATTCGGAGAGATACTTAGGCATAATAATGATAACATTGAGGTGTTGAGTTACGAACTTATAAGCAACTTGTGCAGATATATAGGAGCTGTACAAGGCGGATTATTTGTAATTAACGATGAATTAAAAGAAGATGAGTATTTTGAACTTATTGCTCATTTTGCATACGACAGAAAAAAGTATAATAAAAAAAGGATTGAACTGTCAGAAGGGCTGATAGGCAGGTCGGCTTTTGAAAAAAATACCATTTACATTGATGAAATCCCCGATGATTATGTTGAAATAACAAGCGGCTTAGGCGAAGCAAATCCAAATGTTTTATTAATTGTACCCCTTAAAGTTAATGAAGATGTTTATGGAGTTATTGAGTTAACAGCATTTGATTATTTTGAGCCATATAAAATTGAGTTTGTAGAAAAAGTGGCTGAGAGTATTGCAACAACCTATTCAACCGTAAAAATAAATATCCGTACCGCCAATTTATTAAACGAATCGCGAGAGGCTGCCGAAAGGCTTACCCAGCAAGAGGAAGAAATGCGGCAAAATATGGAAGAGCTGCAGGCTACTCAAGAAGAGGCAGCCAAGCAAGCTGAAGAATTTATCAGCTTTACAAATTCGGTAAACCATACATTAATTAGAGCAGAGTACGATATTAACGGCATTTTGCTTTACGCCAACACTAAATTCTTGAAAAAAATGGGTTATAGTAGTAACTCCGAGGTGGAGGGGCATCATATATCAATATTTATTGGCGATAAAGATAAATCGTGGTTTAATGAAATTTGGGACGAATTAGCAGGGGGCGGAAAGCACTTTGAAGGTTATATGAAACATATTACCAAAAAAGGAAAAGACCTTTGGACAATGGCTACATACACTTGTGTTAGAAATAATATGCAGGGGGTCGAAAAAATCCTTTTCATAGCAATAGATACTACTGAACAAAAAGAACAAAGCCTCGATTATGAAGGACAAATTGAAGCCATAAACCAATCGGGATTGAAAATAATATACGCTCCTAGTGGAAGAATGATTGATTGTAACCAAAAATTTATTGATACTTTAGGATATACCACCGAAGACTTAAAAACTTATAGCGTATTTAATTTTGTTGGCGAAGATGACCAAAACGAATTTGAAGAAATATGGGATAAGGTAATAAATGGCGAGCCATACCAAGGACAATCAAAACTTATTGGGCATAATGGAAAAACGCAATGGTTTGATGTTACTTATACAGCCGCATTCAATATGTATGGCGAAGTGTCAAAAATAATATCAATTGCACACGATATAACCGAGCAGAAAGAGATGGAGCTGCTTACTAAACAGCAAAACAAGTTGCTCAAAGAGCAGGAAGATGAGCTTAAAGCCAATAAGTTAGAGTTACAAAAACGACTCGAAGAGGCTAAAAAAGAAGTTAAACTCCAATTCCAAGAAATTGAAAAAGTAAAGGTTAGAAACGAGAAAACACTGGAAGGGGCATACGATGCAATTATTACAATAAACCACGACGGCATTGTTGAGTTCTTTAACCGTGCAGCCGAAAGTTTATGGGGATACTCAAGAAAAGATGTGATTGGGCAAAATGTCAAAAAACTTTTCAAAGAGGTTAAAAATGAAAAAGAGGACGAGATGATATATACCTTGACCCACTCGGAAAAACGTAAATTAATAGGCATAAGAAAAGAGACCAATATTTTGAACAATGATGGAAGCGAAACCCCTGTATTGATGATATTGGCAGGCGCTAAAGTTCAAAATGAATATACATATACGGCATTTATCCAAAATATCGAGGTTGAACTATTTTAATACGTAAATTATATATTTTTGTGGCGGTTGCAATTTTATTGTAACCGCTACGTTTTTGATACAACAATATCAATTTGCAAATAATCTTTTTAACAATGAAGATATCATATATAATAATTATAGCACTTATACTACTGACCCTCTTTTCGTGTCGCGAAAGCGAAGAATTTACCGACGATCCATCGGCACTATTGGCTTTTTCAACCGACACCGTACAGTTTGACACAGTCTTTACAACAATTGGTTCAACAACCCTGCAATTCAGGTTTTATAACCCAAACAACAAAGCCGTAAAAACCACCATAGCTTTAGCAGGAGGCTCAAGCTCATATTACAGGCTAAATATTGACGGACAGCCTGCAACCGAAATAAAAGATTATGAAATTCTGGCAAACGACAGCGCATATGTTTTTGTTGAGGTAACAATCGACCCGCGAAACTCAAACAACCCAATGGTTATTGACGATTCGGTAATGTTTTACACCAATGGCAACAACCAAAACGTAAAACTCGTAGCCTATGGGCAAGATGTGCATTTATACAATGATGAATATGTTGAAATACCCACATGGGTAGCCGACAAGCCATACCTTATTTATAACAACGTTGCTATTAAAGAGGATGCAACACTGACTATTGAAGCCGGGGCACGAATCCATTTCCATAACGAGTCGGCAATGTGGGTGGTAGGAACGTTAAATGTTATGGGCACTGCCGAAAAACCCGTAACATTTCAAGGCGATAGGTTGGAGGAGTGGTATGAAAATGCGCCCGGGCAATGGTATGGTATATTGCACGTCGATGATAAAATGTATAGGACAGGCGGCATACACTTTTTCGCAAAAAGTAAAAACAATATTATCGACCACGCTATTATTAAAAATGGCATTAGGGGAGTACAGGTTGACTCGTTAGGCGAAGGCACACAACCTAAACTAATACTCAGCAACTCTATAATAAAAACAATGGGCGAAATAGGGCTGGTGGCGCAATCATCAAATATGCTTGTTTTCAATACCGTAATTGCAAATTGCGGATATTATGCCGTTATGTTAAACTTAGGCGGACATTATGAGTTTTACCACTCAACCATTGGTAATTATTATAAATTTTCATCACGCAAAACCGAATCGCTTGCATTTAATAATTATTATGAACCCGATGATGGAATTAAAGCTTTTGATTTTAGCTCGGTATTTGGGAACTGTATAATTTACGGCGATCAAAAAAACGAGTTTATTACTGAATTTAACACATCAACCGGAGCACAGGTTGGGTTTTTGTTCGACCACTGCTTAATGAAATTAGAAGACGATTTTGACACAAGTAATGAGGATATCTATAAAAATATAATAAGACATGAAGGTTCGCTGCCAAATTTTGTAAACACACATGAGGGTAATTTTCGTTTAGACACGCTTTCGGCAGCAAAAGATCAAGGCTCAACTTATTACAGCTCTTTTTATCCAAAAGATCAAGATGGTGTTGACCGGATACTTGACGGAAAACCCGATCTTGGAGCCTATGAGCGTGTTGAAGGAGAATGATAATAAAATATACTAATGCCAAAAACTAACCGTTTAATCTGTTTTTCTGCTTACAAGCAAAAAATATTGCGTACATTATTTACTTATGTGACAGCAAGTATATTTATTATTATAGGCAATTATAATACGCTTTTTGCCCAAAACTTGTCAAAAGAGTTAACCCAAATAGTTGAAAAACCGAGACATGCCCGTATAATGTTTTATAATTGCGAAAACCTGTTCGATATTTATGATGATACACTTAAAAACGATGAGGAGTTTTTGCCCGATGGGGAGCGCCATTGGAACAATAATAAATACTACACAAAACTCAATAATATTTGCAAAGTAATAGCTGCCGTAGGTGGATGGCAACCCCCTGAGTTTGTTGGCTTATGCGAAATTGAGAGTGGGAAGGCATTGCACGACCTCACAAAAAATACACCTTTGTACCTTTTTGAATATAAAATAATACATAAAGAATCGCCCGACAGGCGCGGCATTGATGTTGCGCTTTTATACAACCCAAAAAGCTACACACCAATTAAAAATACGTTTATTACAATTAGCTTTCCTGATAATCCGAAAAAATACACACGCGATATTTTATACTCAAAAGGTGTTTTGCCTAAAGGCGATACCATCCATCTGTTTGTAAACCATTGGCCGTCGAGGTGGGGAGGCCAGTTAGAATCGGAAGGGTATAGGCTATATGTGGCATCGGTTTTAAAAAGCCATACCGATTCAATACTATCGGTGCATAAAAATGCAAATATTGTTATTATTGGCGATTTTAATGACGAACCCACAAATAAAAGCATATTGCAAGTATTAAAAGCCCAAACGGAAATAGGCAAACTCGTACAAAACAAGCTTTATAACCTAACATATATATCAAATTACGGCAAAAGCTACGGAACGCATAAATTTCATGGTAATTGGGGTATTTTAGACCAGATTATTGTTTCGGGCAACCTTTTAAACAGGCAAAATGGTTTATACACAACACCGGAAAGCACGGTAATATTCAATGCCGGTTTTCTTTTAGAAAATGACAAATCATACCTTGGCAGCAAACCATACAGAACTTTTGTAGGCTTTAAATATAACGCTGGTTACTCCGACCATTTTCCTGTTTTTATTGATTTATATAGGGAGAATTAAATCCCACAGGCATAAAATTTAACCAATAGCTGATTTTGCCAACGCATAGGTTAAAATATCATCTTCGATTTGCCTGTATTTTACCATGTAATCAGCTTCTTTTCCGGCTTTAATAACCTTTGTTTTAAAACTGCCGCCATCGGTGTTTAAGGTAAACGGGGCAACCTCCATATCATAAAAATCGAGCTCTTTTTCATAAATTTTAAAAATACTCTCCTTGGCACTCCAACATGCAGTAATCTGCTCAAGGCTTTTACACCAAGTTAGTTCGGTTTTATTTAAAAATTTATGTTTTACCTTAGCTGCACGCGTGGCAATATGCTCCACATCAACACCTGCATAATAGTTGGCCGACACAATTATTGCAACAAAATTGCGCGAGTGCGAAATTGTTATGTTCGAGTTATGGCTTTTTAAATACGGTTTTCGATTTTTGTTGTGCAAAATAGTTACCCTCTTTTCCAATAATTCTGTCAACAGTATTCGGGTTGTCAGCCACTCTTTTTTTCGGTTGTGGTTTGTTATTTGCGCAAACTCCTTTTCTTCATCACTATTTAATAAATATACCGATTCGAGCAGGTCTATAGGCTCCTCTTTTTTCCAAATGCCGAGTTGTGTACCAAGTGAGATGTTTTCCTTACTATATAGTGCCATCTATTCAATATTATCGTTTTTTTGTTTTTGGATGTTTCCACTCAAAAGTTTCAATTATGTGCACAATATCATCGTTAATATATGATAAAACGGGAGCAAGCGAGTCTTTGTTTGGTACAACATTAAAATAGAGTGCCCCGCGTATAAAATTTTTTGTGCTATCGGTCAAAAAAAACTGGGTATTCGATGCCGCATCGCCCTTAATATCATATTTAACACCATAAACGTTTTTTTCGCTGTTTACGTAAACATCCTCAATAATAGCATCGGCTTTTATGGTATGCTTATAAACAAATTCGCGCGAATCATTAATATATTTGCTTAGATTATTGTTGTTATCAACCTCTTTGTAGCTTAAATATATTGTGGCTTTATATTGAGGGTATTCAATATTAATCCAGTATAGTTCGCGCTTTGCCTTACGGTTATTAACAATCATGCTTTGGGCAGGAATTTCAAAGCTATATGGCAAAATATCGGGGGTTTGTACATATTTTTTTTGGGGTAGGTCAATACGAAAGTACCCGCGAGGCTTTGGTGTGTAATTGCGTTGGCACGATACAATAATCAGCGATATGGTAAAAAGAAAAAATATTCTTAGCATAATTGTTACCGGTTTTTCGACAAAATTAATTTTTAGGGTTACCCAATTTAAATCGCATCTTAATTTATAAAAATGACATTCAATACTCAATATACAATTTTCAACATTAAACTGTATTTTTTAGTGTTATTTTTAATGATTGATATTTACTATAATCGTACGGATGCTTAATAAATTAGGTAATATAATTTAATACACCATAGTTCGTTTTTTTACTTTATTATTGTTTGTTGAATGTTGCTTATTGAATATTTGACCTATCTGTACCAAATATAAATCATACAATCAAGATTTTGAGAACTAAATGAGTTCACCAATTTATTAACGATTAATTGTAGTTTTTATTTTTACAATCCTGCGTTTGTCCAACTCTTCAATGGTAAATGTAAATTGTTTATATTTAATTTTGTCATATAAATCGGGAAAATCGCCTTTTAATTCAAGCAATAGCCCTGCAAGGGTATCGGCATCGCCTTTTATTTCATCAAAAACCGAGTTGTTTACTTCAAGTATTTTATAAAAATCATTTAACAGGGTTTTGCCGTCAAACAAAAAATTGTTATTGTTTATTTTCGAAAAGTTTACCTCATCATCATCAAATTCGTCCGATATATCGCCAACAATCTCCTCAATAATATCCTCCATGGTAATTATACCAGAGGTGCCGCCATATTCATCAACAACAATGGCCATGTGTATTTTGTCGGTTTGTAGCTCCTCAAGCAATTCGTTAATCTTCTTTTTTTCGGGTACAAAATACGGAGACCTTATCAATGTTTGCCAATGAAAATTATCGGTTTTATGAAAATGGGGCAATAAATCTTTAATATATAAAATGCCTTTAACATTATCGAACGATTTTGTGTAAACCGGAATCCTCGAATAGCCTGCATTTATAATTTCGCGCAGTACCGTTGAAAAACCTGTTGTAATTTCAATTGTATGCACATCAACGCGGGGGCACATAATTTCCGAAACTTCAATGTTGCCAAACTCTATAATGCCTTTTAAAATGCCTTTTTCCTCGGCCAACGATTCCGATGTTAACTCCAATGCACTTGAAAGGTCGGTAATTGATAAATTTGTTTTTTTGCGGAAGTATTTATCAAACATTTGCGTTGACGATACTAAAGCCAAGGCTACAGGCTTAAATATTATTAATAAAACTTGCAGCGGTATAGCCATTAAATGCACAAACTTATACGAAAATCGGTTGGCATAAATTTTTGGTATTATTTCGCCAAACAGCAACAAAATAAATGTAATAAGCACTACTTGAATCAAGAATCCGAATAATAAAGCAGTACCAAAATCAAAAATAGAGTTTACAACATAGGTAGATAAAATAACAATGGCAATGTTAATAAAATTGTTCGACACCAAAATTGTGGCAAGCAGCTCATGCGAATTGTTAAGTAATTTTGATGCGGTTTTTGATGATGTTGATTTGCCACTGTTTATTTTTTGTATTTCATTAGGGCTTAATGAAAAAAACGCCACCTCGGAACCTGAAATAAGTGCCGAAAGGAAGAGCAAAATAGTAGTTAATACTATTCCTGCAATAGCAGGCAAACTAAATGATAAATAGGTAATACTGCCAAAGCCGCTAAATATTACCCATTGGGATAAGGGGTCGTTTTCCAATTTGTTTTATAATTTGGCAACCCCATGTTTTTACATTACTGAGGTTGCCAGTTTTTTAATTTCTATTTAAAACGGAAGGTCGTCAGTTTCAAGAGGCTCTGACTCGCTTGCGGTATCTGTGCTTTTGTTGTTATTGTCGGGTGGCGGAGGTGGAGCACTAGGGCCTTCGTTGGTAGCTTTTGAACCTAACATTTTCATTTCGTTACCAACTATTTCCGTAAAATACTTTGTTATTCCATCTTGCTCGTAACTGCGGTTGGTTATTTTACCCTCAATATATAAAGGATTCCCTTTTTTTACATATTTTTCAGCAACTTCGGCTAAACCGCGCCATAAAACAATATTATGCCACTCGGTTTTTGTTGTTTTGTTCCCCGTTTTGTCTTTATAGGTTTCATTGGTTGCCAAGGTAAATCGGGCATATGCTGTGCCGTTCTCTAAATATTTCACCTCAGGGTCTTTGCCCACATTCCCAACCAAAATAACTTTGTTAACCATAATTTTTTATTTTAATGGATTAATGATGTGATAAAATTACAAACTTTTCACATAAAGGCAAATTTATTCATTCAACAATATTCATTTAATTAGCAGCATAATAGAGGTTTTAATTTTTTATGCAAAAAAAGTGTATTTGTTTTTATATTCAGAATTATTGATTTATATTTGCCCACACTTTTAGAAAAAGTATTTATTGAATATAAAAGATATTTAGAAATGACAAAAGCAGATATTGTTAACGAAATCTCAAAAAACACAGGGATTGAAAAAGTGACTGTTCAAAAGACTGTTGAGGCTTTTATGGATGGTATTAAGTCTTCATTAGAGACTGGTAATAATGTGTATCTTAGAGGATTTGGTAGTTTTATAGTGAAAAAAAGAGCTAAAAAAACCGCCAGAAATATATCTAAGAATACTACAATTATTATACCTGAACATTTTATTCCATCGTTTAAACCAGCAAAAACGTTTGTGAATAAAGTTAAGAGTGCAGTAAAAAAATAAATTAATAATTAAATTTACGAATTATGCCTAGCGGAAAGAAGCGGAAAAGACATAAGATGGCCACGCATAAGCGTAAAAAACGTCTTCGCAAAAACAGACATAAAAAGAAGAAATAATCTTTTTTTTATAAAAAATTCATTTAATAAACCTTTAGAACTTTTGTTCTTTAGGTTTATTGTTTATAAGTACTTATACAGAAGTACATTCATTTCTCTGTATCTTCAAAATTAAAGTGATAAAATTGTGAGTAAGGAACTTGTGATAAACTCATCTTCTTCGGAAGTTGTAATTGCACTTTTAGAAGATAAGAACTTAGTAGAATTAAACAAAGAAAAAAATAGCACTAATTTTACGGTTGGTGATATTTACCTTGGCAAAATTAAAAAAATTATGCCGGGTTTAAATGCCGCATTTATTGATGTGGGATATGAAAAAGACGCCTTTCTTCATTACCTTGATTTAGGGCATCAGTTTCGTTCTCTGAATAAATATTTAAAGATGGCTCTTGACCCTCGACAAAAAAATTATTTTTTGTCTCAGTTTCAATTAGAGCCCGACATTAATAAAAATGGCAAAATTCAACAAGTACTTACTGAAGGGCAATCAATAATTGTTCAGGTAGCAAAAGAACCTATCTCTACCAAAGGTCCACGATTGGCATCTGAGATTTCAATTGCAGGACGCAATTTGGTATTGATACCCTTTTCTGACAAAGTATCGATTTCGCAAAAAATTCAAGATCAAAGTGAACGCGACAGATTGCGTAAACTTATGCAAAGTATTAAACCCAAAAACTATGGGGTAATTGTACGAACCGTTGCCGAAAGCAAACGGGTTGCCGATTTAGATTTAGAATTACGAGAATTGGTGCAAAAATGGGAAGGAGCTTTTGTAAATATCAAAAACAAACCACCTAAACTTATTTTGGGCGAATTGAACCGTACTACTGCTATTTTGCGCGATATGCTTAATAGTCAGTTTAATAGCGTATTTATTAATAATAAAAAGCTATATGATGAAATATGCGGTTATATTAAATCGGTTGCACCCGAAAAAGAGAAAATAATAAAGTATTACGGTAAAAGTCAACCTATATTTGAGTATTTTGGTCTTGAAAAACAGATTAAAGCACTATTTGGCAAAACTGTTGCTATAAAAAAAGGCGCTTACCTTGTAATTGAACATACCGAGGCCCTTCATGTAATTGATGTAAATTCCGGAAATCGCACACAATCTGATAATAATCAAGAGGAAAATGCGGTAGATGTTAATATTGTAGCAGGCCAAGAGATAGCCCGCCAGTTACGCTTGCGCGATATGGGAGGAATTATAGTTATCGACTTTATTGATATGCATGATATTGAGAATAGGCAAAAACTCTTTGAAAAAATGAAAGAGTATATGAGCTCCGATAGAGCAAAACATCATATATTGCCACTTAGCAAATTTGGTTTGATGCAAATTACCCGCCAAAGGGTAAGACCCGAAATGTCGGTACAAACTATTGAGCGTTGTCCATCGTGTAATGGCTCAGGTGAAGTTTCGCCAAGCATTCTTTTTGTTGACGAAATTGAAAACCATGTGCGTTGGAGCCTTAAAAAATACAGATTTAAAAAAATTACCCTAAAATTGCACCCTTATATAGCTTCGTATTTAACCAAAGGCATATTTTCAATAGGGTTTAAATGGCGATTAAAATATCTGCGTAGGTTAAAAATAAAACCTTCTAACTCAAATTCGTTTCTTGAGTATCATTTTATTGATAGCAAGGGAGATAAAGTTTTCTTATAATTTTTTTAAACAAAAATGTACTGGTATTGTATAGGTTTACAAAACTGTTTTAGTGCTAAAAAACATAAGATGAGTCGAAAATTAGTTATTTATATTTAACTCTTTTGCAGCTTAATTAATAACATTTTAATGTCTGTTATTTGGGCATTAAAAAACAAAAATATTTATTATTATGAAAAGGTTTTTTCAGCGTTTTGTGGCAATAGCAGCGTTAACTGTTATTTTTCAGGCTACAATGGCTCAAGTGCTCCAGCCCGTAACTTGGCAAATTGACACAAAAAAAATATCAGATGACGAAGTTGAATTAGTATTTACTGCCACCATTGACGACCATTGGCATTTATATACACAGTGGTTGCCTGCAGGCAATTTTTCGTTGCCAACTTATTTTGAATTTGACAGTATTGTAGGTGTTGAGTTTATTGACACGGTAATGGAACTATCAGAGGTGCACGAAGCCTATGAAGAGCTTGCCGGAGCTGTAAGCCGCTGGTTTGAGCATACCGCTGTTTTTACACAAAAGGTTAAAATTACCGGCGATGTTGCATATGTTGGTGGCTATATTGATTATATGAGCTGCGACGATGAACAGTGTATAAAATTAGATGAAGATTTTGAATTTAAGATTAAGGGTGAACAAGAACAAGTTGTAGCTTCTGAGCCTGCAAGCGATTCGGGCAAAGGTTCCGTTTCGTTATGGGCAATTATTATCGAAGCCATACTTTGGGGTTTTGCAGCACTTTTAACACCTTGCGTATTCCCAATGGTGCCAATGACAGTCTCCTTTTTTATGAAAGGCAGCGAGAATAAAGCAAAAGGTAAAATAATGGCATCAACTTACGGCATATCTATTGTTTTACTATATACATTACCAATAGCAATTTTAATTGGCATAACCTATTTTGTGGGAGGCGAATCGGTAACTGCCGATATTTTTAACTGGATAAGCACACATTGGATTCCCAACCTACTCTTCTTTTTGATATTTATGATATTTGCCGCATCGTTTTTTGGTGCTTTTGAAATTGTTTTACCAAGCAAACTGGTAAACAAAGCCGATTCAAGTGCCGATAAAGGTGGTTTGTTAGGTGCATTTTTTATGGCAATGACACTTGTATTAGTCTCATTTTCGTGCACAGGGCCTATTGTTGGAACCATTATAGTAAAATCGACACAAGGCGAAATATGGGAGCCTATTGTTACAATGTTTGCCTTTTCGATAGCATTTGCATTACCATTTACACTATTTGCATTTTTCCCGGCTTGGTTAAACAAAATGCCAAAATCGGGTGGATGGCTAAACTCGGTAAAAGTTGTATTGGGTTTTGTTGAGGTAGCATTAGGTTTAAAATTCTTGAGTATTGCCGACCAAACTTACCATTGGGGAATATTAGACAGAGAGGTTTACCTTGCAATTTGGATTGTAACTTTTACCCTGCTTGGTTTTTACCTGCTTGGCAAAATTAAGTTTGCACACGACAGCGATGTTAAATTCATATCGGTACCCCGCTTAGGTTTTTCAATTATAGTTTTTGCATTTGTTATTTACCTTATTCCGGGTATGTGGGGCGCCCCTTTAAAAGCGCTGGCCGGATATTTGCCTCCACAATCAACAATTGATTTTGACACCGAGCGCATTGTACGCGATAATGTTGAAATGGGTTTTGAATTGTATGGAGGTTCAGGCACTTCAAACAACTCGCCAACGAAGGCTGAGGTTTGCGAACAACCTAAATATGCCGATCACCTTCATTTACCTCATGGTATAAAAGGGTTTTTTGAATATAACCAAGCATTGGCGTGTGCCAAAGCCCAAAATAAACCACTTTTTGTTGATTTTACAGGACATGGCTGCGTTAATTGCCGCGAAATGGAGTCGGTAGTTTGGAAAGACCCCGAGGTTTTAAAAAGGTTAAGGGCAAACTATGTTGTTGTTGCCCTTTATGTTGATGATAAAGTCATTAAGCTCCCCAAAAAAGATTGGATAAAATCGACTTATAATGGTAAAATGATAAAAACATTGGGCAAATTAAATGCCGATATGCAAATTACAAGATTTAACATTAACGCTCAACCATACTATTGTTTGTTAGATAATGACGGAGAGTTGCTTGTTGACCCAAAAGCATATGATTTAAACGTGAGCAATTTTATTGAATTTCTTGACAAAGGGCTTGAAAATTTTAATAATAAAAAGTAAAAATCATTTAGCATAATTACCAATAAATGAGGTGTGTCTATAATAATTTGACGCATCTCATTTTTTTTATTTAATATTTAGTCCATTTTATCTATTTTTCATAAAAATTGTTTATATTTTTATAGTAAAATACTTTATCAAAAATTTGGGAATTGCATGAGGAAATTAATTTTCACATTTTATCTCTTATTATTTGGGTCAACCATATTTGCCGGGGGTGTTGTTTATATAAACGAAACAAGCAGCGATAAAATATTCGACCTTTCGGGAAATGTATTTTACTTGATTGACAGTTCCAATCAATACTCATTTGAGCAAGTTTTGAGCAGCGAATTTGAGAGTAAGTTTATACAATCGAAAAAAACAACCTTTGTATATTACAGAAATGCGCCAAGCCAGTGGTATAAAATCAAGATACAAAACAACACAAACCAAATTCAACAGATAGCCCTGTCAATTAACAACCCGCTTATTACCGACATTACCTTTTTCAACTCATTTGATTCAACATATCACCATACCGGTTTTTTTTATCCGTTTATGCAGAGGCAGGTTATTTTTAAAAACTACCTCTTTAAAATAAAAGTCAATTCTGGGCAGCGCGGAACAATATGCTTTAAGGTAAATATGCAGTTACAACCCGAGTATTTGCCAATATCTTTAATGTCGGAGCAAGTTGCGGTAAACAAGTTACGGATTAATGCATTTGCCGGTGGGGTATTTTATTGTATTCTTGTTTTTTTTCTTTTTATGATTACCATTTTGTGGCACTCGGAAAAACAGCGCTCATATTGGTTTTTGTTTGGTTTTGTAGTATTAATGGGGTTAATAAGTCTTTGGCGCGACGGATACCTTTTTCAGTATGTGTGGCCAAATTATCCGTTAGTAAATTATATTGTGGGGCGAATGCTCACTCCTGTTTTAGTGTTCTTTTTGTTACTTTTTGAATTTAATTATTTAAGAATAAAGAGTGCTAACAAACGCCTTGTGCAGCTTATTAAGTTAGGGTTGTTATATTCAATTGTTTTTACAGTTATGCAGTTATTTATCAAGTCGCATAATATGTATTTTTATGGATATCGGTTTTTATTAATAATATTGTCAGCTGTTACCGTTTGGGGTATTTACGTTAACCGAAAAAAAGGTATCCCTTTCTTTAAACAATATAGTTTTGCCTTAGGTATAATTATTGCAAATTTGATTGTGCCGGCCTTTTTTCTTGTTGAATCGTTTGGTATAGGTTTTTACGATACTCAAATTGCCACCATTACCACTACGCTGTTTTTCTTTATCATGATTTTTATTTTTATATCAAAATTTAAGAATTCGCGCTTAGAGGTAATTGATTTGAATAAAAATTTAGAACAGTTGGTCGAGAAGCGGACTTACCAACTTAACTCGCAAAAAGAGGAGCTAAAATCGCAACATGAGGAGCTTATTCAACAAAAAGACACACTGCAAACTCAACGCGAAGAGCTGAGGGCACAAAAAGAGTTGTTGGAATTAAAAAATTATGAATTAGGCAAGCTATCGTTGGTGGCAAGCAAAACCGATAACTTAATATATATATTTTTGCCCAACGGAGAGCTCGACTGGTTCAACAATTCGTTTAGCCTTACTTTAGGTATGACCCTTGATGAGTACCATCGGGCAGAGCCATTGAGTATTATTGATATTAGTTCAAATAAAAACATCAGGCACGTACTAAATACCTGTTTACGCGAAAAATCAGTAGTATCATACGAATCAAAAATGGTTAATGAAAATAAACAGGAAAAATGGTACCATACCACCCTTACGCCAATTATGGATGAGCGCGACAATATAAACTATTTAATTGCAATTGATACCGACATTACAAGGCTCAAACAATATGAAAATGAATTAAATCAGCAGCGCAAAGATGCCGAGCTCCAAAAGAATTTGGCAATAACAAGTAAAGATGAGCTTGAGGTACGCCAAATTGAGATTACCGATAGCATTAGGTATGCAAAAAGGATACAGACCGGTATTATGCCCAAGGTAAAACAAATTCAGCGCGATTTTCACGACAGTTTTGTGCTGTTTCTGCCAAAAGATATTGTGAGTGGCGATTTTTACTGGTACCACCGTATTCAGGATAAATATTTTATTGCCGCTGTTGACTGTACAGGACATGGCGTGCCCGGAGCTTTTATGTCAATTATAGGTACATATTTGTTAAACTCTATTATTATTTATAATGGGGTAACCGATGCTGCCGAGATTTTAAAACAGCTCAACCGCAAAATTAAAATTGCATTAAAAGCCGATAATAGGACACAAACAAGCGATGGTATGGACATTTCGATTGCCATTGTTGACAAAAACGAAAAAACCGTTGAATTTGCAAGCGCACTTAGGCCAGTTTACCTATTTAATAATGGCGATTTTATTGAAATTAAGGGCGATAAAATTCCAATTACAAGCAGTATATCAGGCACAAGCATTACATCATACACTAATTACAACTACCCGTTTAACGAAGGAGATGTATTTTATCTTTTCTCTGACGGTATTATTGACCAGTTTGGAAGTAAGAGTGGAAAAAAATTCTTGACCAAACGTTTTAAGCAACTACTTTTTGAAATAAACCCGCTATCGATGAAAGAGCAGAAAGATATTATTAAAAAAGCTTTTGATGAATGGCGTGGCGAAAATGAGCAGGTTGATGATATTCTGGTAATGGGAATAAGATATAAAGATTAGCAAAATGCCTTTGTAAATAGTGCTTGCTGAATATTGATTATGCTTTAATTTTGTTTACTCAAGAGATTATAGCTATACAGGCAGAAGTATCACCCTTGTCAATTCAATTAAAAAAAAGAAATTCCATTAAAGCTGTTTTAAGATGTCTGCTATCCTGCCCACTTTTTTGAATTAGAAATACCATGCAATTTTCTGACAGGCCGTAATATGCTAAGCTTAAACATTTTTATGGTTTTATTGAACGAAGGGCTTTTTATATGAATAACCTCTCGGTAAACAAGAGCCATAAAAAGAAAGAAAAACAGATTTGTAATAGCTTGCCATAATGTTGAAGCCATTGGCTTGGGGGTTTTTCCAAAGTAATGTATGGCATATAAAACAGCAAAAGCCTGTAAAGTTGGTATTACCGATGCACTAATTAAGGCTAATACTTTATTATTTATATATTTAGCAAGCTTTTCGCACGATTTGGTATTATACCCAGCCATAAAAACATTAAAAGCAAATTGTTTAAAAAAACTTGCAAAAGCCGGCCAAAACCCATGGTTAATATTTATTGCAAATACAATGGAGCCTGTTACAATGCCTGAAAGAACTCCCATTTTAACATTTATGTGCTTATGAAGAAAGTCCCAAAAGATATTATGAGGCGACTTGTATTTTATGTATTTAGTTAACATTAGCACTATTTGCAAAATGATTATACAAACTCTAAAAATAATAAAAAAAGCGTAACTGTAAATTATTAGTCCACTCTAAAAAGTGTCGGCGTAAATATTTTTACAAAAAGCAATGGTGTTATTGTTTTATAATCAATTAATTAACAAATTTACTTGCTATTAAAACCAGCTTAAATTTCTAAAAATAATACTATTCCCCATAAAAGTTTTTGTTTGGCTGGATTGTCCTGTATTTTTTTGAGGCAATTTTTATTTGATATGTTTTTTTATATTTATTGGTAAGCCTGTTTTCGCGCAGCCATGGGTTAAGCTCTTTTAAAACCTTATAGTTTATCCCCATGCTATGTGCAAAATCGGGTATGCTGTTAATTGTTGAGTCAATAATTTCAATTCTAAATGGTATTTCAGGGTATTTTTCATGCTCGCCAACTGTAAACCCATATTCTTCGGGCGATTCCAAAATAAGCTTTAAGGCAATTAACCTAAAAACATACCTGCCTGTCTCATCGCCCAATACCAAGTCGTAATAATTATTCGATTTTTGTTTCTCTATCTGCTTTGATATATTGCGCCGCCCCATATTATATGATGCAGCCGCCAATGCCCAACTGCCATATTTTTTATATGAATCTTTTAAAAAATTTGCCGCGGCAAAGGTTGCTTTTTCAAGGTGGTAACGTTCATCAACCTCACCGTTTACCTCAAGCTTATAATCTTGGGCAGCCCCTTTCATAAACTGCCAAAAACCGGCCGCATTCGACGGCGACACTACATTTGCCAAACCACTCTCGGCAACGGCTATATATTTTAAATCAACGGGTACGCCGGCTTCTTTTAAAATGGGTTCGATTACAGGAAAATACCTGTGTGCCTTTTTTATGAAAATAAGTGTTTGCGATTGCCAATAGGTATTAATCAGCATCTCCCTATCGAGGCTTTCGTATGTGTCAAAATTCTCAATTGGCACTTTTTCTCCCGCAAAATATACTTTGTCAGGAATTTTTACCGGTGTTATAGAGTATTTTTCATTAAATAAAACTGAATCTTTTGACAACTCTGTTTCTTTATCAATTGATGAAAAACCATAAAATAGCAAGCTTAAAACACCAACCACACCACCTATAATTATAACAGTTTTTATTCTATTCATAAAATTTTGCATTTAAACATTATGGCATTCTACTCTTTTGGTTTACTGATTTTTGTAATGCTATACAGTACAATTAACACAAATAGTGCCAGTATGCCAAGAATCCATACAGAAAATGCAATTTTTGTGGGGAATAGTATTATATAAGTTGAGAAGCCAACAAACAGTAAATTGATAAGCATAAATATGCGGGCTACTATTTTATCGGATAATCCTAAATATGATAAGTGGTGTGTGGTGTGGTCGCGGCCACCGATAAATGGCGATTTACCCCTTAGCAGCCTGTTTATGGTAACTGTTGTGGTGTCTGAAATAGGAATTATAAAAGCCATAAAAGCCAATAAAAAAGGGTATAACACAGGGTGACTACTCATTTGCGAGCCGTTCCAAAAAACTTGAATGCCAATAATAGCCAACAGTGCCCCTAAAAATTGCGAACCGTTATCGCCCATGTACATTTTTGATGGGTTCCAGTTGTAATACAAAAAACTTAATAGCGAAGCCAATGCCCCAATCGATATTACCAACAATACGCCCGAAAATGGTTGTGTAACAAAAAGAACAACAATGGCACCAAGCAAAATGGTGCAGCTTACCGATGTTGTTATTGCATCCATATTATCGAGCATGTTAACCGAATTCATTATGCCCACAACCCAAAACAGTGTTAGTAAATAGTTAAGCCATTGCGCTTCAAATATTTGTATATATATACCTGAATAAATTAATATAATGCCGCTTAAAAACTGAAAAATAAATTTAAAACCCGGAGGGGTGTTAAGCATATCGTCGGCTAAGCCCATCATAAACGATATGGTAATAATAATAAGTATCCCAAACACTTGGCTTGTAAGCAGGCTGCTTGCGTCAAAGAAAAAAACATAGTTTAAAACCGAAAATAAAAAAGCCCCGTAAAAAGTAATACCTCCAAGTATGGGCTTTGTTTGGCTGCTCCACCGCTCGGCACTAACGTTAGCTTTTTTTATTTTGTAGCGCTCGGCACGTATTACAAAAAACCTGTGCATTGCAAGGCTTAAAAATAGTGTGTATATTAAAAAGATAAGCAGTTTTATTTCGAGCGTCATTTTTTAAGTTTTTGCAGTTTTTGAGTAAGTTTTTTTCCAATGGTCGAATCCTCTTCGTCGGTATAATAGCCCGAGCCATAACCGTAACCATAACCATACCCGTACGAACCGTACCGTCGGCTGTGCACATTAACGCCATTTAAGACTATTGAGAGGTTATCCATTTTTTTGTTTTCGATAAGGTTGTTGATATTGTCGATATAGTGCCGTTTTGAAACGTTGGCTTTCATAACATATATAGGGTAATTAGCCCGTTGCAGATTCGACAGTGCATCGGTTACAATGCCAACCGGTGGTGTGTCGATAATAATAACATCGTATATTTCGTCAAGCTCATTCAAAAGGTTTTCCATTTGCTTGCCTGCTGCTAACTCGGCGGGATTAGGCGGAACTGGCCCGGCAGTAATATAATCGAAGTTTTGGAGTTCAGATTTCTCAATACATTCATCGAGGGTATGTTTGCCTATCAGCAGGGTGCTTATTCCTTTTTCGTTTTTACTGTTAAAGCCCAAATGGATTCGGGGTTTGCGCAGGTCGAGGTCGAGCAGTATTACCTTTTTGCCTGATATTGATAATATGCCTGCCAAGTTTATTGCGACAAATGTTTTTCCCTCGCCCGAAATAGTTGATGATACCGTAATTATTTTTGTCTCGGCACCGTGCGATATAAACTGCAAGTTTGACCTAATGGTTCTGAATGCTTCTGAAAAAATTGAGTTGGGCCTTTTATCAACCAGCAGTTGCGATACCGGAATATCCTTTTTAAAAATGGGGACAGTGCCAAGTATGGGGGCATCGGTGTAGTTTTGTATTACATTGATTGATGGTATTTCGTCGTACAGCAGATATCGAAACAAAATATAGCCGGCACCCAATAAAAAGCCCACGAGTATAAATACCGGATATGTTGTTTTTTTAATCGGAGAAACCGGACTGTGCGGAATCATAGCCTTTTCTAATATTGTATTTTGAGATACGTATCCGGCTTGTGAAATAAGGTATTCAGCCTTTTTTTCAATCAACTTATGGTAAAAACCTTCATTAATAGTATAGAGCCGTTCTAATTTACTATACTCTAACTCGTTAAAGCTTTTATCGTCAAATAGTTTCTTTTCGTATTCTGTAATTTTTTTATCGTAATCGTTCTTTTTATTCTGTAGCCTTGTAATGGTAGTACTTATAAAATCTTTAAGCAACTGCTTTTGGTTTTCAATCTGCTTTTCGAGTATTTTTATCTTAAGGTTGTCGGGGGTAATATCGTTTAATAGTTGTTCCTTTTCGTTCATTAGCTGCTGTAAGTTATTTAAAACATTTACAACAATGGCCTCTGATTTTGTGCCGTAAAGTGATGCAATCAGTTCATAAATATTCAGGTTGTCGTTATTTGATATTTGTTTATTGATGCGCTCAAGTGCCGTTAGCTCAAACTCAAGATTTATGAGCTCATCTTCAAATTCATTAATTTTTGTTGTAAAAATAGGAAATGGCGACCCCGTATTTCTATACTGGTCAAGGTCTATTTTATTCTTCTTTTTAAAGGTGTGTAATTTTCTTTCTGTTTCATCAAGATTTTGGTAAACTACTTTTAACCTATCTTCAATAAAAGCTAAGATATTCTCGGCGCTCTCTTTCTTAACCTCAACATCGTATTTCATGTACTCCTCGGCAATAGTGTTGGTTATGTTTGTCGATTTTTCGGCATTGTACCCCGAATACATAATCTGAATTGTTTGAGCCGACCTGTTAAGCAGCGATATCTGTAAGTTGTTAATGTGTTTGTTTACAATGTTTAGCGGATTATTTATAATAAAATAGTATCGATTTCCTTTATAGTTCTCTTTTTGGTAAGCTATTGAGTTATAGTCGGTAAGCTGACAGCGTATTGAGCCACCAGAAATATCTGTCCACTCATTGGTTTTAAGCTCTATCTCTAATTCATTATCTCCGCTATATACTGTTATTTTTGCATTTTCAATATCTTTAAATTCAATATAATAAGGTTTGTCATATATTGCCGAGCTGTTTGCCTGCCATTCAATAATAAACGGGCTATGGTCATAAAGTTCTGTTGCCAGAAAGGTGCCTTCAACAAAATACGAAACATCTAAGTTAAGCTTGTTTAGTGCCCTTTTTATAAATTCCTTTGAACGCAAAAGCTCTATTACTTTCGATATATCATCATTATGATAAACATCCTCAATGTCTAAAACCCGTGTAGTTCGGTTGGTTTCGTTAATTTGTATAATGCTCATGGCATTATAAATAGGTTGTGTGTAGCGTAAATACAGGAATGCCCCAATAATTGAGAATAGGATTAGGACTAAAGCAATCCAGTAATTCTTTTTAAGTATCTGAATAAAGATTGCTATATCAAACTTATCGTTTATTAAAGGTATTTTTGTTTGTTGCATAAACAATAATTATAAGGCTTGAACAGTAATATAGAGTAAAACAAAAGTGTTAAATAGTGTTATATACGGCATTAATTCGTTTAAAACACGGGCGGTATATCTCGGCCTTTTTTCAACATAAATTATATCGTTTGCCTGAAGTATCACATTTGTTTTTTTCATCTCCTCGATACTCCTGATGTTATACATGTAAACTTCGGGGTTTTCTAAATTGCCGCGCAATAGTTTTATTTTGTATGATTTGCTAAAATCGTCGATGCCACCGGCTTTTGCCAAGGCTTCAATAAGTGTAAACTTTTCGTTTTCAATGCTTAATACAGTCCCGTTTGTGCTACCGGCAGAGAATACGATTACTCTGCGGTTGGTAACTTTTACCAATACAAAAGGTTTTTGGTAATACTGGCTGTATTTTTCCTCAAACAGCTCTTCGGTTTTTTTTATTGTTAGCCCCGAAACTTTTATCCTGCCAATTGTAGGCACTTTTACCAAGCCGTCGTATTCAACTAAGTATGGGTTAATGCTACGGTTGTTATTACCCCCGCCCCTTACCGAGCTTTCCATATCAATTAATTGATATCCGTCATTTGTGTATATCCTTACATCTAATTTGTCAAAAGGTTTTATTATGTATTCATTCTCCTCTTTTTCAAAATCGGTAAATTTGTAATCCGAATCGGTTTTGAACATTACGCTCGGATTTAACACCTTGCAACCGGTAATGGCTAAAACCAATACAATAAAAAATGATATTGTTCTTATAAGCTGTTTAATTCTCATCGGCATGTTTATTTTTTATCAAAAATATAAATTTTCCACAAGCATTAGCCTAATTTGTTGTTAATTATGATGTAAGTGTCAAAAATTTATAACAAACCTCTTTTTTTAGCTTTATTGCTACCTACTTATTACCGCTTAATAACTTATTATATAAATTCTCCATATCGCTTGCAAGTCGCATATAATGAAACTTATCCTTTACGTGCTCCCACCCGTTTGATTCATACAGTTGCCTTAACTGCTCGTTGTTTATTAGTTCGGTAAGTTTTTCTGAAAAATCATTTACACAGTTGTTTTTTGTTAAGGTGGCCGTTTTTCCCGGTATTACAATATTTTCAATACCCCCTACATTTGTGCTTATAATAGATTTATTTGCAGCCTGCGCCTCAATCAAGCTTACAGGCGTGCCTTCATTTAACGATGTCATAGCAACAATGTCTAATCCCGGGTAGGCCGATTCAATATTTTTTATCCACGATGTAAATGTAACGGTGGCTTTTTTTGTGTGCTCATTATTTGCCGCAAAAAAGTCGAGATTGAGATTTTCGCATGTGTTTTTTAAACTGTCCATCAACTCGCCATCGCCTATAACAAAAGCCCTGATTTTTTTTTGCGTGCTATTTTGTGCCGTTTTTATTGCCTTTAAAAAAAGCTCATGGTTTTTTACAGGTGCTAAACGCCCTACAATTCCAATAGCTACTTCATTATCATCAATTTGGTATGCTTTCCTGAATTTATCACGACGCAATTTTGCATCATCTTGAAAGCGCTGTAAATCAAAACCCAATGGAATTACTTCAAACTTTTCGGGTTCAGCAATTTTATATGTCTCCGAGAGTTCTTCTTTTTGTTTTTCGCTAATGGCAATTATTTTTGAGCATTGGTTGGCCAAACCTTGTTCGATATTAATGAAGAAATTTGTTTTTGATGAACCAAAATATGAATGAAAAACATGACCATGAAATGTGTGGATTATAATTGGTACTTTATTTCGTATTGCTGCAAGTCGGCCAATAGTACCTGCTTTTGATGCATGGGTGTGAACAATATCGGGCTTAAATTTTTTTATTAGCCTGCTTATTTTTCGGTATGCAATTAAATCATTTGTGGGGTTAAGCGACCTGCGCATCTCGGGAATAATAACAGGGTCAATGCCAAGTGCCCTAACTATATACTCTGAGCTGCCCTCTGCCCCTTCCTTAACGCCGCCTACCAACATGGTCTCAAAATTGCTCGAAAGGTATTTTGTTAAGTAGGCTGCATTGTAAGTAGGACCACCTAAATTAAACCTGTTTATAATTCTTAAAACTTTTGGCATGTTATAATAAATACTACAAATGGGCTAATAAAGAAAATTCTTAAAATTGACTATCCCCGAGGCAAAGCCTTGAGGAATACTTTTGATTAAACATTCAATTATATGGCAATTTAAGTATTTATGTTAGATTAATTATACAAGTATGGCAGGTCAATTGATTAATCAATGTATTTTCTCCACCAATGCTGAAAAACAAGCAATGCCCATAAATGAGCTTGAATATCGCCCTGGTTTTTTGAAAACAACCTCTCTTTCAGTTTTTTTATCTCAATTGGGTTAAATATACCTTGGTGTTGAATAAAATCATCATTCAAATAGTTGTTAAATAATTCGTCTTTTAGCTCGGTTTGAAACCATTTTATAAGAGGTACCTCAAAACCATGTTTTGGGCGTTGGTATATTTCAGGCGGAAGCTCGTTACGATATGCATCTTGTAAAATACGCTTTCGCATTTTTGAATTTATTTTATAAGAATCGTGCAGCGAAAAACTAAAATCGACTAAATTATGGTCTAAAAAAGGGGTGCGTATCTCAAGGCTGTTTGCCATGCTCATAGAGTCAACCTTGTGCAGCATATCGCTTACCAAAACCAATTGCATATCGGTATATAAAACATCGCTTATTGATTGTGTGCGAAGCATATGCTTTAGTATTTCGGTTTTTCTGATTTTGAGCTTGTTGAGTAGCGTTTGGGTATTTAATAAATTATTGGCATGCTCTTCAGAAAGCAATGTTGCCCATTTCCAATACCTCTCTTTAACATCTAAACGTAAGCCCGATGCGTATTTTTCAAGCTGCCTTATTATATTTGATGCCTTGCCGTTTCTCGATTTTGGCATAGCCCTCCATAACGGGTATCCCATTTTTATTAACGATGACCTTAACCCTCCATGTATAGCTTGATAGTGCGCTTTATGTTTATTGTATCCCGACAAAAGCTCGTCGGCGCCATCGCCCGATAGTGCAACGGTAACGTGTTTGCGGGTGTGCATGCTTAAAATATGCACTGCCAACGCCGATGAGTCGGCAAAAGGCTCGTCAATATAATCTAAAACTTTGTGCAGGTTATCGTAAAGCTCGTCGTTTGTAAGCTTAAAAACCTGATGGTTGGTTTTATATTTTTTTGCAACCAGTTCGGCATAATTTGTTTCGTCAAAAAAAGGCTCATCTTTATATCCAATTGAAAATGTGTTAAGCTTATCGGTTAGCTTTGATGCTTCGGCAACAATAACCGATGAGTCAACACCCCCGCTTAAAAAGGCACCGAGCGGTACATCGGCAACCATCCTGAGTTTTATTGACTCTTGCAGTATTTCCTTAAATTTATTTTGTGCATCGTTATAGCTTAAGCCACTTGTTTTACTGCGGTTGTAGCTTATTTTATAATACTGCTCGTTGTTAACCTGATTGTTTTTTATAAATAGCGAATGCCCCGGGTTGATTTTTTTTACTTTATTAAAAATTGTATTTGGCGACGGAATAAAATTAAATTGCAGATACTGGCTTATTGATGTTTTGTCTAAATTTTTTGGTATTCCCAACTCTATCAATGCTTTCATTTCTGAAGCAAACATTATTTTGTCTCTATCGATATAAAAAAGCAGGGGCTTTATACCAATTCTGTCGCGGGCAATAAAAAGCGTGTCTTCGCGGTTATCGTGAATGGCAAATGAAAAAAAGCCATTGAGCTTTTTCAAGCAATCGGGACCTTCAATGATATACAGATATAATAATACTTCGGTATCGGAATTTGTTTTTAATGGCAGCCCTTTTTTTATTAAATATTCGCGAAGCTCTTTATAATTGTATATTTCGCCGTTAAAAATAATGGTATATCGTCCGGTTATATCAAAAAAAGGTTGCGATGCGGCATCGGTTAGGTCAATAATAGAGAGGCGTGTATGTCCAAGGCACGCCTTGCCTTTTGTTACAACAGCCGACTTATCGGGGCCTCGCTGTTTTAAAGTTTTAACCGAGCTGGCAACATTTTTAAAATAAGTTTCACCCTTTTTAGTAAAAGCATAAACACCGGTAATGCCACACATTGTTATATAGTTTATTATTTATTCAATAAAGTTTGGAAGAAAGATACAAACTTTTTATTTGGATATGATACTAAAACCCTCGAATAATTGTTTATTCCCTCAAAGGGCTCTTTTACAAAATAGTCTAATCCTACACTCCCTATACGTTGCCTGAACAGCTGTTCGGTTGAATACTTAACAACCGAAAAAATACCCAAAGGCTTCGATTCTTTATAAAAGTTGTTGGCCAATATCCCGTTTTGGTATAAAAAATCAATGTTTTTGCTGATATCAGCAGTTGTTTTCTGTTTAAAATCTGAGACTGCCTGTTTACCTTCGTTTGTGGTTAATAATTTTGTAATTAAGGTTTGCGCAAAACCATTTACGCCGTTGGTAGCATACAAAATACGTAGTGCCGCCTCGCCAATAAAATTATTATTAGTGCTGTGGATAAAACCAATACGCTGTCCGCTTAAACCCAACGATTTGCTAAAACTCTCAACAATTATTACATTTTCAAACTGCAACAGCTTTTTATAAAATGTGTCGGAGCTGTCAAAAAACAGGCGCCTGTATGGGCTATCAAAAATAGTTGTAACGCCATTTGTGTTAAGGGTATTAATTAAGTCGATAAGTTGGTTGTCGGGGTATTTTTCGCCCAAAGGGTTGCCGGGGTCGCAAATTATTACGGCTTTGCCCTTGAGTTTTGGGGCTGCCGTTTTTAATTGCTGATAATTTTTATAACTCGAAAAAGGCAGCTTCCTTAAATTGCACAACTGAGCATAAGTGCCCCAATAAAACGGGGGCAATAAAATTTCATTAATATCAAGATTTTGAATGCATATATCTAAGCCCGAGATTCCACCACCTGTTACAATAATATTGTTGATGTTGGTTTTGTTGGCAAAATACTCATTGTTAATGGCATTGCGCAGCTCAATTTTACCTTTGCCTCCCGGGTAAACCTGTATGTCGTTTGAATTAAAGTTGATATGTTTAACCACATGGCTTAGGTTTATATTTACCACCGAGTTTATGCCGCGGTTTAGCATAAGGTATTCATTGCCCGTTTTGTTTATAGCCTTTTGCAACCTGACACCCATGTCTAATATTGTGGAGTTTGTTGTATTACTCGGTTTTATTTCCATCTGTTTAAATATTAGTTAAGTAATTGATATTCAATCATATCCTTTCCTACTATCGACAAGTAGGTGTGGAGGAACAAACTGTAAATAATAACCCCTCAATAGTTAGCGTGGTAATTACTAAATTGTGTTAAGTTTATAAAGTTTTGCAAATACTATTCAGTTACTATTAAATACATCAATTTGTAAATTGCTTAATTACAATAAATTCTTAAATCCGCAAGTCACGGTGTGAGTTGTTGATTTAAAAATATTTATAATAATAAAATGTGAGACTTTCA
>CAYQPP010000001.1:0-48882 GCA_964419235.1 uncultured Bacteroidales bacterium | reverse complement strand
TGAGGGCAGTGTTACAGAAGAAAACAATACTTTAGCATGCCTTTATGGACTAAGCTTTGATTTAATAAAAAACGTTGTAATTTAGTGGGCTAATATAAACTCAAACCACAAAAAAGCATACGGATGAAAAAAATAGCATTAATTACAGGAGCAACATCGGGAATTGGAATGGCTGCCGCAAAAATATTGGCGAAAAATGATTTTAATGTAATTATTACAGGCAGACGCGATGATAGGTTAGGCGATTTAGCCGCCGAAATTATCGATAAAATTGGTGTTGATTGCTATCCGCTATGTTTTGATATAAGAAGCGAAAAAGATACTGAAGCTGCCTTTTTCAGCTTGCCGGAGCATTGGCAAAAAATTGATTTATTGGTAAATAATGCCGGACTTGCCGCAGGTCTTAGCCCAATTCAT
Organism: uncultured Bacteroidales bacterium; assembly: GCA_964419235.1. Classification (GTDB taxonomy): domain Bacteria; phylum Bacteroidota; class Bacteroidia; order Bacteroidales; family SZUA-534; genus GH45. Next base: position 48,465 of record CAYQPP010000001.1, on the reverse strand, counting down.
AAAGGCGACACCAACGATTGGATGCAGATGATAGATACAAATATTAAAGGGCTGCTATTTATCACAAAAATTGTATCGCAAATAATGGTTAAAAACCAAGCAGGACAAATTATTAATATTGGTTCAATTGCCGGAAAAGAGGCATACGCCAACGGCACGGTTTATTGCAGTACAAAACATGCGGTAGAGGCTATAACCAAAGGTATGCGAATTGACCTTAATCCTTACGGGATAAAAGTTGGCTCGGTATGTCCCGGTGCCGTTGAAACAGAATTTTCAGTAGTACGCCTAAAAGACAATGACGCAAATAAAAAGGTTTATGCAGGCTTTTCACCTCTGCAAGCCAATGATATTGCCGAAACTATTTTGTTTATGGCAACCCGCCCGCCACACGTAAATATTGGTGACGTGCTTATTTTACCTACTGCACAAGCAAGCGCAACGGTTATTAATAGGTAGTAATATTAAATTGCTACACTGTTGAATTGTTAAATTGCTACATTGTTAAATTGGAGATAATAAGTTATATCTCAATATATCAGCTTACTATTTTACAGTACTGTAATTCGCTTACCTTCTTTGTAATCTGACAGATAGCCTATTTCGCCATTGAAAAGCCCGTTTTTGCTAAGTAACTGCTCTACCTCTTGGGTATTTTCTTCGGTAACGGCTATCAGCAAACCTCCACTGGTTTGAGCATCGGCCAGTATTAACCGCATTGCCTCGTCGGGCAGTTCAACCTTATGCCCATAACTGTCCCAGTTGCGCCCTGTTCCACCGGGAATGCAGCCATCGGCAATATAATCTAACACAGGTTCAAAAATCGGCACTTTGTTATACTCAATTACGGCTTTTACATTGCTGCCTTCGCAAATTTCAAGCAGATGCCCCAACAACCCAAAGCCTGTAACATCGGTTATTGCAGTAACTCCTGCCATTTCAGAAAGCTGTTGCCCGATACTGTTTAGCTTCATCATTGAATCGGGTGCAATATTTTCATGCTCGGGCTTTAATTTTTCATCTTTTTGTGCCGTTGCCAATACGCCTACCCCAAGCGGCTTGGTTAAATACAAGCGGCTACCCGGTTTGGCTTTATCGTTACGTTTTAACTTTTTTAGCTCAACAATACCGGTAACTGCCAACCCAAAAATTGGCTCAGGATTGTCAATGCTGTGCCCTCCTGCCAAAGGTATTCCGGCCTCGCGGCAGATATTGCGTCCTCCTTCAATAACCTTGTTGGCCACCTCGGCAGAAATTTTGCTTATTGGCCAACCCAAAATAGCAATTGCCATAAGCGGCTTGCCCCCCATTGCATAAATATCGCTGATGGCATTGGCGGCGGCAATTTTCCCAAATTTAAAAGGGTCGTCAACAATTGGCAAAAAAAAGTCGGTTGTGCTAATAATGCCCATGCCATTTCCAATATCGTAAACAGCGGCATCATCACGGGTATCGTTGCCTACAATTAGTTGGCTTATATTATCATGCGGAATTGCTGTCTTTAAAATTGTGGTTAACTCCTTAGGCGAAATTTTGCATCCGCACCCTGCACCATGACTGTATTTAGTCATTTTTATATCAATTGGCATAACTGTTTTTGTGTTTTATGTTAATGCAATAATAGAGCCGACGCGTTATTTTCTGCGTCAACTGTTTTTAATTGTATATTTTTTATCATCGACTGCTCGCGTGATTCAAGTCCGCGCCAGTATGCTTTATCGTAATATTTTAACGAAATTTCGGCAACTTTCATTAAATCGCCACTATTGAGCGCATCAATCGCCATTTTTGCCTTATCGTGCCCAAGCCTTTTGGTTATCTTTAAAATGCTCTCTTTTAGTTTTTCTTTATCGAACAAACCGTATGTTTGCACTAAATATTTTGCCCGCTCTTTAACAGGAATATCGATAAAATAAACCATTTGTTCGCGCATCTGTAAAAATAGTGGCTTTGGAATTACCACTTTGCCAATATTCAGGCTCTCGTCTTCAACCCATATACCTTTACTAAGGTTTAAACCGTGCATATTAAAAAACAGATTGTTTTCGAAATGCTCGGTTGTGGGCTGCTCCTTTTCGCCAATTGCTCCAAATGCCGAGCCTTTATGGTGTGCCAGCCCTTCCAAATCGATTACCTGCTCGCCCTTTTTAATTAAAACCTTTAAAATATCGGTTTTACCGCTGCCTGTGTAACCCCCGAGTATTTTCAGGTTAAATTTCTGTTCAAAAAACAAGAGCACATGGTTGCGGAAAGCTTTGTAGCCTTTTTCGATTATATAAACCTTTTTAAAGCCATTGTTATCTAAATGCTCGGCAAAAGCCTGACTACGCATTCCGCCACGCCAGCAATGAACAGCGATTATGCCATTTGTAGCAAGTTTTTTTGATGCATCGATAAAATAGTTGAGCTTAGGGTTCACAAAAGTGTAACCTAAATCGATTGCCGCCTGCTTCGATTTTTTTTTGTAAACGGTTCCCACCTCGGCACGCTCGCTATTTGAAAAAAGCGCAATATTTACGGCTTTGGGGATATGCCCTTTTATAAACTCGCCGGGCGAGCGGACATCGACAATTGGGATATTAGTATATTTATTAAAATACTGCTCTATTGTAATTCTCTCTATCATTGGGTATTTGCCTAATATATTATTGATACTATCGAATATTGTCCCTATTTAAAGCATCGTTAATCAACAGGGTATAAAAATCTGTTATACTCATGCCATATGCCTCAACCTGCTGTGGTATTATTGACTCTGCGCTCATGCCTGGGACTATATTGGCCTCCATAAAGTAGAATTGATTATCGTTAAACAGGTAATCTATCCTTACAACACCGCTACAATTTAACAGCTTGTAAATATCGAACGACAAGCCTTGGCACTCGCCTGTTTGGTCAATTGTAAGCTGTGCCGGAGTAACCTCGTTTGAGAGCCCTTTGTATTTTGCGTTGTAATCAAAAAACTCGGTTTTGCTGATAATTTCGGTTACGGGCAAAACAATATTTTCATTTTCGGACACAAAAACTCCGCAGGTAAATTCGCGCCCTTCAATAAACTCCTCTAAAATTACCTCGGCATCCTCCAAAAATGCTTTGTTTATTGCATCTGCTAACTGTTCTGCTTTTTTTACTTTGGTAACACCAAAGCTCGAACCCCCGTTATTTGGCTTTACAAAAATTGGCAGGCCAAGTTGCTCAATTATATCTTTCTCAGAAAATTTATCAGTTTTATGTAATAAAACTGCCTTGGCAGAGAGTACCCCAAACTCTTTTAAATAAGCTTTTGCCGCAAATTTATTGAATGTTAACGCCGACACAAACGAATTGCTTGTTGTTACCGGTATTTTCAACATCTCAAAATACGATTGCAATTTTCCGTCCTCGCCGGGGGTGCCGTGTATTGCCATAAAAACAGCGTCAAAATTGGTTTTAACACCGTTTAGCATAAAACTAAAGTCGTTTTTATCAATTGTCAAATCGCTATTCTCGGTTTTAACTACCCATTGATTTTTGTTTATTAAAACGGTAAAAACCACAAATTTTGCGGTATCGATAACTTGTGCAATCTGCTCGGCACTTTTTAGCGATATCTCTTCCTCTTTTGAGTATCCACCACATACAACGGCAATAGTCTTCATTAATATACATTTATTAAATAATGTGCAAAATTAAGTTAATAAATTAATATTAGGTGCTAAATAGGTTAATAATAAATAAAGATTTAATTCTTTATTTACACTTAAATATTATATTTGTATAGAAATAAGCACATTATAAATGACAGTTAAGAGAACGACAAAACAAGAGCAGCAAAACATGGCCTCGGAACCAACGTTAAAGAGGCTGCCTACGTATTTGCACCATATTCAAAAATTAACCGATAATGGTATTAAATATGTTTCGGCACCTGCAATGGCAAAGGTTTTGGAATACGACTCGACACAAATTGTTAAAGACCTGTCGGTTACTGGAATAAAAGGCAAACCGCGAGTTGGATATAATATTATTGATTTAATAAAAACCATTGAAGAGTACCTTGGGTTTGATAAAACCAACGAAGCCTTTTTGGTTGGAGCCGGAAAACTTGGGCAGGCATTGCTTTCGTATCATGAGTTACAAGGGTTTGGCATAAATATTATTGCTGCTTTTGATATTGACCCGAAAAAGATAAACACAAAATACGGGAACACCACCATTTTACATATTGAAAAACTTGGAGAGCTGGCCAATAGGCTTTGTGTTGATATTGGCATTTTAACCACGCCTCCACAAATGGCACAAAATACTGCTATGGCTATGGTAAAAAGCGGTATAAAAGCCATATGGAATTTAACGCCGGTTAAACTTAAACTGCCTGATAATATTATAGTTCAAGATACCTCGATGTACTCAAATGTTGCGGTACTGCTTAAAAAGTATCATAGCTCGAAGAAGAAGAAGAAGAAATAAAAATACGGTTTACAAACAGTATAAAACTTCATTGTTTTTTTGCGCATTTGTATTTACCTTATTATTTTTAAATATATACATTACGTTATGGAACTGCATTTAGGCTTTAAAACAAGGTTGATTATAGGGTTTAGCACAATAATAGTATTATTGACATCATTTATAGTGCTTTTTGCAAGCTTTGATCAAACTAAAACATCAAATAATAATATATTAATAATAATATCTTTTTTTGCCCTTTTGGCAGTAAGTATCATTATATCAATTATTATTACAAGTAGTATAATAAATTCAATAAAAAAAATTGAGAATAATAAAGAGACACTTCGCAATGTAATAGAAGAACAAGGCGAAGGCGTTAGTATGTTGAACACAATAGGTGTTTTTATATTTGCAAACAAAATTACTGAAGAAATATTTGGAGTATCTGCAAATACCCTCATCGGAAAAAATATTAATGATTTTGTTGATAGAGAACAATCACAAATAATAAAAAAACAAATAGAAATCATACAAAAAACAAAAAAGAAAAGCACCTATGAAATATCTATTACAAAACCTAATAACCAAAAAAGAGTATTATTAACTACGGTATCTCCAAGTATTAGCAAGAATAATAGTTATTTAGAATATATATATATATTTAGAGATATTACCATTAACAAGGAAGTGGTTAGCGTTTTAGAAGAAGTAAATATTGAATTAGAACAAAAAGTATATCAGCAAACAAAACAATTAAAGGAATCTGAACAGAAATTCAGCAGCTTGTTTTACAGAAACCCTATACCATTATTAGAAGTTGATATTGCAAAGGTTATAAAACTCTTAAATAAAAAGAAAAAAGAGGGTATTGCCAACTTTATGGAATACCTTAATGAAAACCCTGACTTTATTTTTAAATGTTTCTCACAAATAAAAATACTTAACATTAACCAATCGGCAATTATTTTATTAAAAGCCCCCGATAGTGAATATTTATTTGATAATTTACAAAAAACATTTAATGAAAAAACTTTAGAAACATATAAAAAAGCATTAGTTGCTATTGCCGAAAAAAAGAATACTTTTCGGCAGAATACTGAATACATCAATTTTAATGGAGAGAAAAAAACAGCAGCCATACAATTCTCTATAATTGAAAACTCACATAGGCTATTAGCATCAATTACTGATACAAGTAAGCTAAAAGATGCGGAAATTGAGATACAAAAGCTTTTTATTGCAGTTGAACAAAGTGCCAACCTTATAATGATAACTGATACCGAAGGTATAGTTGAATACGTAAATAAAAGGTTTTCGGAAGTTACAGGATATTCAAAAAAAGAGATAATTGGGAAAACACCAAGAATACTAAAATCGGGGAAGCTACCAAAAAAAGTATATAAAGATATGTGGCAAACCATAAAAAGCGGAAAACAATGGTCTCACGAGATTCAAAATAGAAAAAAGAATGGCGAAATATACTGGGAATCAACCATTATAACCCCTATTTTTAACGAAAATAGAGAAATTGTTAATTTTATTGGTATTAAAGAGGATATTACAGATAGGAAAACATATGAAAAACAGACTCTTTTAGCAATTCTTGATGCTGAAGAAAAACAAAGAAAACATTTTGCCGAAGATCTTCATGACAACTTAGGCCCATTCCTATCAGGAATAAAACTCTACATATCACAACTTGAAAAAAAAGATATTGATCAAAGTATGCGGCTCAAATTAGCAGAAAACTTAAATGAGATGATAGATGAGTCCATAGCAATAACCAAACTTATATCGAATAGCTTAATGCCTAACATATTGGTTGATTTTGGGTATATTAAAGCAATAGAATCATTTATCAATAAAATCAACAATGCTCAAAATGTTAATATCGTATTTATAAAACCAAATAAGAAAAAGAGAATAGACAAATCGTGCGAGATTGTTATATATAGGATAATAATAGAATTAATAAACAATACTTTAAAGCATGCTGTTGCTGATACTATAAAAATAAGTATATTGTACAATAAAAACATAAATGTCATTTATTCTGATAATGGTATTGGTTTTGACATACAAGAATCAATTGACAAAAAAAATGGAAACGGATTAATAAATATAATCAGCAGACTAAAATCAATTAATGCCCACTATGTATTTAACAGCTTGCCTAATAAAGGGATGAGCCTAAATATTGAGATTTAAAAATACCAAATAATTAAAAACAGTTTGTTATTATGGCTAAGACTAATATTATTGTTGCGGAAGATCATGATTTTTTCAGAAAAGGCCTTGTTATGGTACTAAATGATATTGATTTTGTTAAGGTTGTCGGCGAAGCCTCTAACGGTAAAGAATTAATTGAATTGCTGAAAACAACTCCGACCGATATAGTTCTTACCGACATAACCATGCCTGTTATGGATGGTTTTGAAGCAATAAAGATTATAAAAGCCCACTATAACAATATTAAAATTGTTGTTTTATCATTACATGGAGATGAAGAATACCTTAAACAAGTAATTGAACTTGGCGCTGATGGATATATATTAAAAAACACCGACAAAGATGGGCTTGAAAGAGCTTTAAATATTATTAAAGATGGCAAGCAATTTTTTTCAGAAGAATTCTTGCCTTTTTTTACAAAACAATACTTACCAAGCAAAACAAACAAAAACGATGCTAAATTAACAAAAAGAGAATTGGAAATATTAAATAACATCTCTTTAGGATTAACAAACAATGAAATAGCCGAAAAGCTTTTTATTAGCATAAAAACAGTAATTAATCATAGAACGAACTTATTATTAAAAACAGGATCGAAAAATACCGCAAGCCTTATCAGGTATGCATTTAAAAACTCTTTACTTGAACAATAACTGCATTTACCACAACCAAGCAAAACGACTCAACCTCATACAACTTTATAAAATAAATAGGAATAAACTCCTATACTGATAAAAAACTTCCTATACTCAATACAAAAACACCCCATTAAAAAAATGAGGCATTAACCTCTTTTTTCAGGACAGCCATATCAATAGTTTTGCAACAGAAATTTATTAATTAAAATTTTTGCAATGGAAACCACTATTAAATTAGTAATTGTTGATGACCACCGGCTATTTAGGAAATCCTTAATATCATTTTTTTTATTAAAAACCAAGTATGAAGTAATTGGACAAGCATCAAACGGCGAGGAGTTTTTAGAATTAATAAAAGAAGAACAACCCGATGTGGTTTTTATGGATGTGAGAATGTCAAAAATGGATGGTATAGAAGCAACCAAAAAAGCCAAAAATATTTATGGGAAAGAAATAAAAATAATAGCGCTTACCATGCATGAAGAATTTGAATACCTTAAAAAAATGATTGGCGCAGGAATATCGGGGTATTTATACAAAAACAATATGACTGATATGTTGGAACCTGCTATTGACAAGGTAATAAGTGGCGGAATGTTCTTCCCTAAAACAATAAACAGTTATTAAAATAATAAAACACATTAAGCAAAAAAACAAATAAAACAGCTCATGGCTAAAATTATTATCAAAACTTCCGCCACATTAAAATTTAATATTGGGGAAAAATAATTAAAAGCGGGCACAAAACTTAAAAATATGAAAAAAACAACTTTAAAATTCAAACTATTTGGACTTACAACATCAGTTATTGCAATGTTTATAATTATGGGGGCAAATTTGTACTATTCAATAAACAGAACAAACCAAATTGATAATCTTTTTTCAAATTTTGTGGAATTAAAGATACTAATGCTCGATTTAAGAAAAAATGAAAAAGATTTACTATTGCAAGAACAAACAAACCCCGCTTTTTTTGAAAAAGGCAAAAGCGAGTATGCAAAAAAATTTGCAACAGATATTGAAAAGGTTAATAATACAATAGACAAGCTAAAAACCAACAAAGACATTGACAGGCTAAATATTGCAACTACAATTGCAGACATAAGCTCATATTTATCTGAATATGACAAATCGTTTAATAAATTAACCGAAGCAGTATTGATAAAAGGATATGGAAACCGAGGCATCATAGGAAAATGCTCTAAAACAGCAGATAGCTTAACCAATAATAAAATTGATGATTACTATTATTCATTAATATTGAAAATGCGTATACATGAAAAGAACTACCTGCTAAATAATGATTCCAAATACAAAAATGAATTTAAAAAAACATTAAACAAAGCACTTAATTATATTAAAACCAACAATACAATAAAAAGAGGTAAAAAATCTATCGCCTATTCAACATTAAATAATTATAAAACCCAATTCAACAATTTAGTGAACATTAATGAAACCATAGGTTTATCTGACAGCACAGGATTAAAAGTAAATGTAAAGAGTGCCATATTTAATGCCGAACAAGCATTAATGCCTTTAACCCAAACCGTTATTGACTATTCAATAGAAATGAAAAAAAACATTAGGTTGCGCATGCTTGCACTTATGATTGTGTTTATGATTATCACAATGTTGTTTAGCTGGTTTATTTTATCAGCAGTATTTAAACAATTAGGCGGCGACCCTATGGAGATAGAGCATATTGCCAACCAAATAGCCAACGGTAATTTAAACAATAAATTTGATGATAAAAGGAAAATGACGGGCGTTTACCTTTCGATGAAAACAATGAACGAGGAAATAAAAAAGATTGTAACAAACGTATCTCAAAGTTCAGATATTATTGCCGAAGCAAGCCAAGAACTAAGCTCATCACTTCAGCAAATGGCTTATGGGGCAACATCCCAAGCCTCGTCAACCGAAGAGATATCTGCAACTATGGAAGAGATGGCTTCAAATATCCAACAAAGCTCTGACAATTCGCTTCAAACAGAAAAAATTGCAGAAGAAGCATCACAAAGCATCTTAATAGGGCATAAATCCTCAGAAATAGCTGCAAACTCAATGGGAAATATTACCGAAAAAATCCAAATAATTAATGATATTGCTTTCCAAACAAACATACTTGCCCTAAACGCTGCTGTTGAGGCAGCCCGTGCCGGCGAGCATGGTAAAGGATTTGCCGTGGTTGCAGCAGAAGTGAGAAAATTAGCCGAAAGAAGCAAAATTGCCGCCGATGAAATTAGCATTGTCTCAAAAGAAGGAATAGAAATATCAGAAAAAGCAGGCAAGCAACTCAAAAACGTTGTGCCCGAAATGAATAAGACACTCGAATTAGTACGAGAGGTTGTGGTAGCTTCGCAAGAACAATCATCAGGCGCTATTCAAATTAACAATTCGTTACAAGAGCTAAACCAAATCTCTCAACAAAACGTTGCTGCATCTGAAGAAATATCATCAAGCTCTGAAGAAATAGTAAATCAAGCCAACTCGTTAAAAGAGGTTATTTCGTTTTTTAAAATAAATTTATAACTTGCAACATACTTACAAACATGTTGTTATGGGGAATTATGTTAATTTGCAAAACACTATACAAAAAAAAGATTATGGTAGAAAAAGAATGCCCGAAAATTTATCAATGCCCAATTTTTAAGAAAGGGGTTTTGTTCTCTGAACAAACAGGCCAGACATATAAAAATTTATATTGTTTAAAACCTGAAAAATATAATAAATGTAAAAGATACTTGGTTTCAACAAAATCAAAGCTAACTATTCCTGAATCAGTAATGCCAAACAGCTCATTAGAAGTTGATGAAATTATTGAAATGATAAAAACCAACTAATGCAAACAATGTGATGGAAAAAAGTTATGCTGTTACTATTTTATGGAGAAACTCCAAGAATTGGCCTATTGAGAGTGTATCAGAAAACATAAAGGATATTTTTGGATATTCACCCGCAGAACTAACCGATTCAAAAATCAACTATTCAGAATTGATTTACCCTGAAGATATAAATATTATATATGAAGAAGTTAATAACGCTAACTTGAACAAAAACATAGTATCATTAATTCATAAGCCTTATCGAATAATAAACAAATTTGATGATATTAAATGGGTTACGGGAACAATTTCAGCAAAACATAATACACAAGGTAAAATTACTCATTATGAGGGGGTTATGTTTGATATATCAAAACAATGCAAAAATGAAATAATAAAACAAGAAATCAAAAAGCTTTCAATTCTGAACGAAAAATATTTAAAACTTAACAAAAATTTACAGAATACTCAAAAAGAACTAATAATTGCTAAAGATAAAGCCGAAAAAAGCAGCAAGTTAAAATCTGCATTCCTTGCCAATCTGTCTCATGAAATACGCACTCCAATGAATGGCATAATTGGCTTCTCAGAATTACTGTCATACAATAGTGACAATAATGAAAACATGCAACGTTATATTAATCTTATTCAACAAAACAGCAAACAGCTTTTATCAATAATAGATGATATAATTGATATCTCAAAAATTGAAACTGACCAATTGCCGATTAGGAATAAAAATATTGACGTAACTATTATGTTGACAGACATATACAACTCTTTTTTAAATAATAGTATAAATAACATTAACTTGGTATGCAAAAACCTATCATCAAATAAACCAATTATTATCTTCTCTGATAAGACAAAAATTATACAAATCCTTTCAAACCTCATTAATAATGCGCTAAAATTCACAAATGAAGGGTATATTGAGTTTGGCTACGAGAAAACAGATAATTTTCTCAAATTTTTTGTAAAAGACTCAGGAATAGGCATATCCCCTGAAAACTATACAGTAATATTTAAAAGATTCAGACAACTTGAAACTAATCACACAAGAGAATATAGCGGGACAGGTTTAGGGCTATCCATTGCTAAAGAGCTTGTTTCATTACTTGGTGGAAAAATATGGGTAGAATCAAAAATAGATAAAGGTTCAACCTTCTTTTTTACAATCCCTTACAAGCATATATAACTACATAGTTAACCATCATTGCGCGTTGCCACGTACCCTTCCCACTTTTCTATCACACTTTGGAAATCGGCTGGCATATCCGATTCAAACTTAACAAACTTGTTAGTAACAGGATGCACAAACCCAAGCTCCTTGGCATGGAGTGCCTGACGTGGCAAAAGGCTAAAACAGTTTTGTATAAACTGCCTGTATTTTGTAAATGTTGTGCCTTTTAGTATTGCGTCGCCGCCATAATCGGCATCGTTAAACAATGGGTGGCCAATGTGTTTCATATGCACGCGTATTTGGTGTGTGCGCCCTGTTTCAAGTCGGCATTCAACCAAAGTTACATACCCAAAACGTTGCAAAACCTTATAGTGTGTAACCGCATGCTTTCCGAACTCGCCATCGGGAAATACATTCATTATTTTGCGGTTTTTAAGGCTGCGCCCTACATGCCCTGTGATTGTTCCCTCATTGTCGTTAAAATTACCCCAAACCAATGCTACATAGCGGCGGTGTGTGGTATGCTTAAAAAACTGCAAGGCAATTTTGCTTTTTGCCTCCTCGTTTTTTGCTATTACAAGCAAGCCCGAGGTGTCTTTGTCGATACGGTGAACTAATCCGGGGCGGGCATCGCTGCCGTTAAAAATCGGCAAATCTTTATACCTGTACGCCAAGGCGTTTATTAATGTACCCGAATAATGCCCGTAACTGGGGTGAACAACCATTCCGGGTTGTTTATTTATAATTACAAAGCTGTCGTCTTCGTACTCAATTTTTAATGGTATATCCTCGGGTATTATCTCAATTTCGCGCGGTGGGTACTCCAAAACCATAGTTATAACATCGCCGGGCTTTACTTTATAATTTGACTTTGTTTTTTTGTTGTTGACAAAAATGCTACCACTATCGGCGGCAGCCTGTATTTTTGAGCGCGAAGCATTTTCAATCTTGTTCTGAAGAAATTTATCGACCCGCAATGGCTTTTGTCCGCCTTCGGCAACAAAACGAAAATGTTCAAACAGCTCATTCTGCTCATCTAACCCCTCATTATTACTATTTTCGTTCATTCGTTTTTATTTTGAGATAACCAATCGTGTTGATTGCGGATTGCCTGTTTGGGTAAAATAAGTTACAATATACATACCATTGTTTAGATGGCTCAAATCGATTGTTTCGTTTGTGTTTACACGCCCTTTAAAAACTATTTTGCCAAGATAATTGTAAACCTGCACCTGACCTTGTGAAAAACCCTGTGCATTATTTATTTTAACAAAGCCATTTGACGGGTTGGGCGATATTTTTAGTTGCAATGTTTTTTTATTTTCTACAATAGAACTCTCTAACTTTTTTTGGCTGAAAATAGGCCGCATCATCAGCGAGCCTTTATGGTCAGATTCGTACCATGTTGAATTTACATTATAAAATATTTTACTCGATCTTATGGTGTTTGCATCGTAGCCAATATTCATCAGTAAATCGGTTGTCTGCTCCCAACCAATGTAAAAAGTACCCTCAAGATAAATTGTTGTATCCAACGGTATGGTGATAAATTTATTAATATTGTCGGTGTATTCAGGTTTTATGCCCGATTCTTTAATAATAATATTGCCGGGGGCATCGTTAGAATTATCCCATACGCAAAATGTAAATGACTGTATAGCTGAAGTTTCCTCTTTATTGCGTACAAAATACATTTGTACAGCCCGCAACGAATCACCTTTATAAATATCGTACCGATATGCTACCTTGGCATTTTCGGCATCAACACCAAAAGCTTTTTCGGCAGTACCATCGTCATAGGCATAATAGTTTTCAAAATTTAAGATTCGTGATGTATAATTATTATCGGCAAAATCGGCTTCGCCTGTTTCTAATTTGCCACTAACCTCAAACTTTGCACTTTCTGCCTCATACCAATCAATTGGCGATGTGCTAAAATTCCATATTAGGTCAGTATAATTAGTAAATCTATTCAAATTTCTCTGTGGTATTGGATAGCCTTTAATAGTACCGTCTTTCAAATCTTTAATGTTGATAATAAGCTGGTTCATTGATCTTGTTATGCCATCGTTGTTCCTCACATGAAATTTTAGGTCATCGAGCTCTTTTGGGATTGCAATCTCATAATGACTCCAAGGCATTGAGCTGTAACTTGACATAAACAGGGTTGACGGTTCAACCATGGCGACATCGCGAAAAACAGTGTCGTCAGGCGAGCGGTTATCGTTAAGGTAAACATAGTCAATATTCCAATGGTCGGAATTTGTTCTGCCCGACGGGTTGTCAAAACCTGCTATGCTAACATAATTAATAAACTGTATTTGAAAGCTGTCGGTAAAAAAGCCGGGGTAATCAAGTTTTAGGTGTACCAATTTAAACTCAAGAGTGTCAAAATAGCTGTCTTGTATTCCTAAACTATCCCTTACAAACGAGTTGTAGCTTGTTCCATTGGCGTACCAAATTCTAAAAACAGAATCTTTTGAGATAATATTCAATATTAGTGAATCGTTAAATTCAGGTGCATCACCATTGCCTTGCGGCTGGTAATAAAAACTTAGGTAAGTGCTATTTATATCGGCCTGCCTCATGTCAATAATGTTTGATGTGAGGGTGTCGGCAGGCAACGGGGTATTCGTCAGCGACTCATAGACAAAGCCATTTGCATCAACTGCATCAAAAGTTGCAACGCCAATGGACGGGGGGTTGTTAGGATATGTAGCATTGATAAATACATTATTGTTGTTCCACAAATCGGCCGAGGGGTATCCTGATATAATGCTAAAATCGTCGAAAAACGGCAATTCAAGAGTTGTTTTTGATGCTTTAAAAGGGGCAATGCCTTTTTTATTTACCAATTCAGGATTTACAAATAAATTGTTTAAAACTTCTTGTGAAAAAACTGTAATAGCCAAAAGCTGAAAAAAGAATAATACTGCTACACTTCTCATTATTAATTTGTTATTTCCGTATTAGTAGTGTTAGGTTTTGGAAACTTATTGGGGTTTACGGTTAGCCATATGTCAATTTTGGAACCCATTGCACTTCGCGATGTTTTTGAATAGGCCGGGCGCTGTTTCCAGACAAGTGCATTTAAGGTGTCGTTATAATTGTGGACAGATGTGTCAAAAGTTACTACCCCAACATTAAAATATACATCGTTAATTTCATTTACAGCCCTAATATATGGCAATTTATTTAGCTCGGGCACAAGTGATGTGCTACGTCCCAGCCCATTACCCAAAGCTAAATCAATATATTGACCTTTTTCAATCATATCACCGGGTTTAATAACTTTACCATTGTACATCTGCCTTAGAATATTGTTTTTTGCAAAATCAGGTTCGTAAATAAGCCTACCTACTTTCAGCCCCCTGCTCTCTAAGGTTGTTTTACCCTGCCGGTACGACACACCTACCACATTGGGCATTTTTACCTCTACTTGGTTAAACGCATTTATGGTTATAAATATTGTCCTATTCTTTTTTACATTAACGCCGGGACGTGGGTACTGGTCGATTACGCTACCTTTTGGCAAATACGGTATGTATGTTGAATCGTTAATATGAACTATTAAGTCTCTCGAATCTGCAAGTTCTTGCACCCTGTCTAATTTAAGCCCTTTAAAATCGGGTATTGGGAATGATTTGCCGTGATAGGTGTAAATGCGCAAGCCTATTAAAACCAATATAAATAACAACAGATAAAATATCAATCCGTACATTAGAATCTTCCAGAATTCTTTTCGTGTAAACAAGTTTAGTAAACCCATATTTTAGTTGTTATTGGTTAAAAAAACATCAAAGTACAAACATATTAAAAACACAACGAAAATTATTAAACAGCCATAAAAATAATAATTTAATAAACAAAAAAAGAGCATAGGTAAACCCAATGCTCTTTTTTGTATATTGACTAAATCAATTATTTACATTTTATGACGTCTTTCATCAGATACTGAGAGCTTTTTTCTGCCTTTTGCCCTTCTTCTCGATAATACTTTTCGTCCGGCCTTGCTTGACATTCTTTCACGGAAGCCATGCTTGTTCTTTCTTTTTCTGCGCGAAGGCTGATATGTTCTTTTCATTGCCATAATTACTACTTGTTATATTGTTACGTATCAATTTCTTTTGTTCCAAACATAAATTCGGAGTGCAAAATTAATTTTTTTTTTATTAGTAACAAATCAATACGTAGAAATATTATTATATTTTTTATAATAATGGTTCAATATTTCGCCTTCAATTATGGCAATCCTCATTTGAATATACGACAGCTCGCTTAATACTGTAATTAGTGGCAGGTTATAAAAGTGCCTGTATTCCCAATTTTTATTAAAACGCCGGTTGTTTAAATTAAACGGTATTGGTTTTAAATTCAACAATATTATTTTAATTAATATTGAATCGTTTTTAGGTATTAATTTTAAAGCAAGGTTTTGGTAATTTTCAAGTTGTTTTTTAAGCTCGTATGCTTTACCTTTTTTTTTGCGCAGCATATACCGAGATACGGTATTAATTTCGACATTTGACTGCACAGGCACTAAATTTGATAACATTTTGCCATCAAACATTTTATAAGTGTCACCCTCAACCTTTTTCACAAGGTCAACTTTTAATTGTTCAATATGGTTAATAACCAGCTCTGTTGAGGTTTTAAAACTGTTTAATATTTGTATAAGTGTGTCGGTATTAGCATTTACCGTATCGTGTTTTATCAACTCGTTATATAATGCACTGTTTTTTTCGTTTATTGAGTGGTACAGCTCAACCGATTCGATATTACGAATTGCAAATGCACGCATTACATGCCTGTGCACCATACCTATTAAAAGGCTGCCGACAATAAAAACACCAAAAATAAGTACCGGAAACCATGAGTCGATATGAGTTTCGTAAAAACGTCTTGATAAAAGGATGATGGTTAGTATTGCCAATATGAGCACCCCTGCACCGACATAAATCAAGATAATACCACCACCCCAATTAACAACAAAGAAAGAGACTCCTGTTAAAAATATTATAAAGCCTAAAATGCCAAAAATAAGTACAAGCCCTATTTTGTTCTCTTGGTTGTTTTTAAATATTACCAAAAATAGGGGTATCAAATATCCAATATTAAAAGCAAAAAAACCTGTAAGGTAAAGCACCTTGCCTGCCACAAAATTATGGTTGAGGAATATTGCCCCCAAAAGCAGGGTAAACGATGCAAGGTATCCCCAGATTAGTATTCTTTTTTTCACTTTTTTATAATTTAGGTTCTCTACCACGAATTTAGTGGGTAATTAATATAATTATGTTTAATAAATCTTTCTTAAACCACAAACAATTATACTAAACAATATTCTTTTAAATACTTATCCGCATACTTACCCAATCAACTCTTCCGCCCTTACAGGGCTGAGTTTCACAAAACCACATTAAACACAGGGCGTTGCCCTGTACTAATGTTTTAGAGGCTTTCAGCCTCAAGTTTTCAAATTTTAGGCAAACAAGCGGAGGTTGCTTATAAATTGAATATGTTTACCCCTCTATCAACCAGCAATTTCTGGTTGATATCTCCTCTAAAAATTAGGGGAGAATATGGAACCCCGAGGCAAAGCCTCGAGGAATTTTTTGATTAAATTTTTAAAGGCCTAACAGGTTTTAATCTCATTCAGTTAGCTATAAATTACTTATTTAATAACAAACCTCATTTGCTGCCTGTAACTGTTTCCGGAAACATTCAACATATAAATCCCTTGTGGCAAATCAGACAGTTTATTAAGCTTTAGTTGATAAACTTGATTTCTATTTTCAATATCAATATTTTCAGTAAACAGTTTCTCTCCGATAACACTATATATCTCAATATCAAATTTACCCGGATTCTCTACGGTCAATTCTATTGATATTTCAGACTGTAAAGCCGGATTTGGATAAATTTCAATTTCAAATGGTTTTGTAAGCCCGTTGTAACGCGAATAAAACACCGATTCCCATTCATAAGACTGCTCTTTTCCGTTATAATCGGTTTGTACCAGACGATAATATGATGTTCCGGTTAACGGGTTTTTATCAACAAAACTGTATTTTATAGTTTCGCTGCTATTACCCGCACCTGTTACTATACCAATATTCTCAACTGTTTCTCCATCGAGAGAGCGTTCAATGGTAAAATGGCTGTTTCTGTTTTCAGATGCTGTTTTCCAATCTAACACAACCTGATTATCAACCACATGTGCGCTAAATTCAACCATCTCGATTGGTAGCGGATTTTCATTGCTGCTTGAGCCAAATGTAATTGGGCTAAACCCTGAAAACACACCAGAGGTTACCCAGCCTGTTAATTCAGGCGTTCCGCTATTTGCGGTATTGCCCTCATTTATCCATTGCCCTCCGTAATAGTGGGCAACAAGCAAATCAGCAGGTTTATGTATGTCGCTGCGTGCCGAATCTTCATAAAACAACTGAACTTTTGCTGTTTTTGAGCCATCACGGGTAACATTCCAATACTCAACACTGCTAATATATAAAAGTGCGGCAACCCTATTACTCAAATCGCTTCCTGCAGAATTAAAATACTCAGCAGTAAATATCTCATCTCCCGAAAATTCAAGCAAACCAATACGTGCATAAACAGTATCTTTTCCTACCGGAAAAACAAAATTATTTCCGCTTGCGCCATATTTTCTCATTGGCCCAATTACATAGGTTGAGTCGGTATATTGTGATATTGATGAACCTGAACGCATTGTTAAAAGATTGGTTGATGTAGTTTGTATATTACCATCCTCAAAATATAACGATGATGCAACTGTTACTTTACCTGCAAGGACAATTTGCGGGCTTGTGCCAAATGAGTTAATAATTCGCAAATTATAGAACGACTCGCCATCGCCACCTTTTGTAATTGTTTGTTGAACATCACCATTAAACTCGACAGTACCCGTACCTCTGTCAAACGTTCCTGTATTGCTCCAGTCTCCGGCTATATCAATATTAAATGCCCCTGCTTTTAGGGTGCTTTGTATTGTAATATTTTTATTAACCGTAATACTATTTTTAAGGGTTTTTATTCCCGAGCCTGCAATAATAAGATTGTCAAACTCTGCAATACTTATATCTTGAGCTTCGGCCTTATTGTACGCTATAGTTGAGCTACCACCTGTATTAAATGTACCGCTATTGGTCCATTTGTTATTAATGTTTATTGTAGATGCCGAACCAGTTGAAATATCAAGCGTACCGCCTGTTTCAATTGTAAAATCGCCATATACGGTTAAATCAATTCCGTTTGAGATAGTTAAAACACCGCCATTCTCAATTTTAATGTTGTATGCACTACCATCGGCACCCGAACCAAGTGTTGGGTCGGTGGCTATATTTGGAATTACCACATTAACTTTATTATTTGGCACATACATTTTATCCCAGTTATCGGGGT
This sequence comes from uncultured Bacteroidales bacterium, assembly GCA_964419235.1. GTDB lineage: Bacteria > Bacteroidota > Bacteroidia > Bacteroidales > SZUA-534 > GH45. The sequence goes on along the minus strand of CAYQPP010000001.1, from coordinate 29,734 downwards.
CGTTCCAGTCGGAGCTTTCACTTCCATCCCACGTTGCAGTTGGATACTCAAAACCAAAAGTAATATTTCCAAAAGTTGTTATGGTTGTTGTTGCAACGCAACTGCCTTTGCCATCGCCATTATCGGTAGCGGGTTTTCCACCTTTTGACACCCAGTTGCTGCCATCATATTGGGCTACAACCACATCTTCGTTTTTCTCGGTACCACTACGTGTTTCGTCTTCCCAATAAAGTGAAATAATAGGGGTTTCTGAACCTGTCATCCTATCCAACGACCAATACTCTGCCGTGCTCATCTCATTTAAAGGCACGGTTAAGTTGCTCCGGTTTGAAGGTGCTGCATCAAAATACTCCAACTTGAATTTAGATGACCCAGAAAGGCCTGAAACACCAAAACGGGCAAATACGCTACCTTTACCAACAGGGAAAGTAAAATCGCTACTTCCTGTCCAAATCATTGGGCCATTAATAAAGCTTGCCGCACTACCTGCATTTGCCGAATCGCCATCGTTAACCAAACAGCCCGATGCCAATTCCAGTATGGATGATGAGCCTGTCTCTACTATTCCATCGGTAAGGTAAATAACATGTGAAACATCAATGCCGGTTGCCAACTTAATCGCTGTTCCCGATGTTGTATTGTTGACTGTTAAATCATAAAAATTCTCGGTTGTCGATTTTGTTATACTCTGCAACCCCGAACCAACTAACTTCACATGGCTTGTTGATTTTGTAAATGTGCCATTATTTGTCCAATCACCGTTAAGGGTTATGGTATGAGTTGAGCCGTCTAAGGTACTTCCTGTAGAAATAGTAAGATCATTGCTTACACTTATATTGCAATTAAGCGTTTTGGTACCCGAACCGCCTGCAAAAACTATATTTGTAAATATTTCGGTTGCCGAGCTTGTTAACGACTGGTTGCCGGAGCCATCAAAAGTAATAGTTGCCCCATCGCCATCAAATGTCCCATTGTTTGTGTAGTTGCCGCCTATATTAATATTGTGCGATGCCGACGTTACCTCAAAAGTTGTATTGCCAGCTATTGTCAAATTACCATCAATATTAAAACTTGCCGATGTTCTAAATGTTGCCGACCCCGAACCGTTACCTCCGCTATTGAATTCAAGATTATAAAACGCGTTGCTGCCAGGGTTTATATTTATTGTGCCGCTCGACTTAACAAATTTTATAGTAGAAGCACCACCATGAACAAACGTACCAAGGTTATCCCAGTTATCGCCCACCTCGATGGTTGAGGCTGAACTGTTTGATATGGTTAACGTGCCTTCGCCGCTTACATTGTTTTGCACTATCAAGTCCATTCCACCACCAATTGTAAGATGGCCACCACTATAAATAGTTATGTTTTTAACAGAATCGTCGGTGCCTGCGCTTAAAACAGGGTCGTAAGTTACATCAGGTATAAACACGTTTGTATTGTATGTTGGCACACCTCCGCCCCCGCTTCCGTCATCCCAGTTGTTTGTGTTATCCCAGCGAACATTTATTGCGTGGTCATTACCTGTCCATGTTAAGGTGGGGTCGGTATAGAACCAGCGCACTAAACCTGTATGTGCAGCGGGCGAAGCCTCCTCATCTTCTTCATAATAATAGCTTCCGCGCAAGCCAAATGCATCTTTAAAAACAACAGCATTTGTGCCTGTAACCCGTTTGGCATTTATTGATGCCCCACTATTGAATATCATGTCGCGGATTGTATCGTTTGCCCCAACCGTTAATGCATTTTCAAACAACAGGTATCGTCCGCCCGAAACACCGTTTGAGAATGTTCCGTTGGATAGATTATAGGTGCTGTTTAGCGTTGCCCCCGATTTTAGCCAAATACCTGTTGACCCGATATATGACACATCATAATATTTTGCCTGCAATTCGCCGCCTGAATTAATCGTAAACGAATAGTTGGTTGTGGCTTGGCTTGTAATTGTTGCCACATTATCGTCGTCAACACCTATTGCCTTAAACGTACCGCCTGAGTTAACAACGATAGAGGCGCTGTTTCCCATTTCCAAAAATGCATTTTCGTCAACAAACAGCGTTCCGCCATCAACGGTTAATACATCGGAGCCTGTGCCATCGCCAAATTCAAGCGTATTCCCATTAAAATCGAATGTTCCGCCGCTTACATCAAAATTGCCGTTAACGGTAATATCTGTCGATAATTGGTATGTTGTGCCTGCACCTGCATCAACCTCAACATTATATAAATCTGATGAGCCTGTATTTACCGTTTCTGTTCCGGCAGTTGTGCCATTAAAGGTTATTTTTCCCGACCTTGAATTAAAAGTGCCGGAGTTTAAGAAGCTGCCTCCAATATATAAATCATAATTGTTATCAGCAGCATCAAGTGTTCCTGACAGTATTTTAAAATCGTTACCAATATATGTATCTGAGTTTAACTCAAGCGTACCTACGGCATCAATTACTAAATTATTGAATGATGCATCGCCATTTATTAATGATTTTGTGCCCGATGTTACTTTAAGCACAACAGTACCGTTGCCTTGGTTAAATATTGCTGCGGTTTTTTTCTCCCAATTACCATGAACCACAAGTGTATCGGTAGTGTTTGTCATTGTAAAGGTTCCTTCATTAGTAAAGTTACCGCTTACAATCAAAGCTGTATCATTATCGCCCGTAGGGGTATCGAGTGTTAAGAACGCACCGTTTTCGATAGTCAGGTTTTTTGACTGCGCACTATCTTGTGATATTTTAGGGGGGTTTAACGATTGTGCAATAATTACATCGTCGGTTGATGTCGGTATTTTCTGCACCTTATTACTGGCATCCCAGTTACGCTTATCAAACCAATCCTCGTCAATATCGCCTGTCCATGTTAATGTAACCGGACCTGTCCAATCAATATTGCTTCCAGGGTCGTTGTCGTAATACTCACCCGATAATGGACCTGTTGCATTGTAAAATTCAAGAGTTCCGGTTATGGTTGATGTTTTTGTTACATTATAAGTACCATTTCCGGGATTTATAGGAAATGCAACATTTTCAATACGTGTTGCGCCTGTAAAATCTTGAGTATTTTCAACCCTTAAACAAGTACCTCCACTTGCCGGATTGGTAAAAGTTCCGCTGTTAAACTTATTATCGGTATCAATAGTACAGCCATTTTTTAAGTAAATACCACTTGATGTCATATATTCAAACAGGTAATTTTTTGCTTTTATGGTAGCCCCGCTCTCAACCGAGAAGTTATATCTTCCGGTACCCCCCTGATTTGTTACTGTTGCCACATCGCCTTCGGAGCCTATAACCTCGATAACTCCACCCGACAACACATTAAAGCTATTTTGGTTACCAAGCCTAAGCGAGCCTCCTGCTCCTATCTTGTATGTCCCTGAAATGTTTGCCGCATCGGTATAATTACCCATATTAAACATATTTCCATTACCGTTGAATGTTCCGGCAGCTAAATTGAATGTCCCGTTAATTGAAATGTCATCTAATAATGTATAGGTTGCCCCTGCATCAATTGTCAAGTTATTTAATGTAGAGCCATTCATTTGTATGTTTGCCGTACCCGACGATTTTGCAAGTTTATATGTTCCTGTTTGATAAAACTTTCCGTTGCCTGATGCGGTAATATCGCCATTAACAGTTACCGTAAAGTTATTATAAAGATAAAGCATGCCTTCAATAACATTAAGATTACTGCTAACTGTAATGTCGGTATTGTAAATACGCATGTAATCGCTTGTACTGTTTATTGTAAGCTTATAAAAGTCGTTAGTGCCCGATGTCCCGAGGTAAATCCATTGGTTTGTTCCCGGCCACGATAAAGAGCCATCCATAATTACTTCGCCCTGACGGCAAATAAAACTGCCTGTATATTGGTTATACCAGTTGCCTGCGAGATTAATTCTATAATTATTTGTGCTTACATCAAGAATTACATCCTCATTGTAAAAATACAAACGCCCGTTTACATCAATATCCCCACTAAGTGTTTTTGTTGTTGCGCTGTTCAAATACAGATATCCATACTGAACAACAGGGTCGCTACCCAAAGCTTTCCCTTTTATAGTTTGATCCATTGTCCCGTCATAAATCTGATAGCTCATTTTGTCGGCAACATATGATGAAAAACCGGTTGGATAATTATTTGCCCCTCTTATATATATCCTGTTATACGGACTTTCCATTTGAGACATTGTAAAAGTACCCGAGCCGTCGGTATTGGTAATCTGATAGTCGTAACAAACAAACCCATAACAATTTACTGTCAAATCGCCGGTTAAATCAACATCGCCGCCAAGGTATTTCCAGTTATTGGTTTCGGAGGTTTCGTTGTTAAGCTGAATACTATTAAACGACGAAGCCTGAATGGTTTGTGTCCCTCCATCGAAAATTATTTTGCCAGTTCCGGAATAGCTGCCCTCTCCATTCCAATACCTTCCGGAGAAATTATGGGTTTCGCCGCCATCATTAAACGTTCCGCCCGAGGCTATATAAACATTCCCATCAATATTAAAAGATGAGCCTGCTGTTAATGTGGAATTAACAGTTAATGCCCTGTAAGTCTCATTACCATAATAATAGGTACAATTTAAATTACCCGAGGTTGTTTTTGTGCCCGTACCCGAAATTGCCAGTTGGCTAAATGTGCCATTTGTAATTGTTTGGGCAGCACCATCAAATTCAACAGTACCCCTTGTTTCTGTCGAGAATGTACCACCTGCGTTGTTGTAATTACCGCCGATTGAATAAACATAACCTGCGTTATTAGGATAAACAGTACCATTAACTATTTTAAACTCTCCATCGATATCAATTGATGTTCCCTCGATAAAGAATGTAGAGGTACCGTTAAAAAGTACATTTTTAAATGTAACGTTGCGCGGCGTAATAAATGCCGTAGTTGTGGTTGATTCAAATTTTACGGTATCATCGCCGTTAAGGAAATTAGCATCAGATGCCGAATTCCAGTCGCGCCCTACAATGAGTGTAGCGTGCGAATCGCCAATACCAAGTATTGAACCTGACCCAAGTGTTAAATCGGTATTTATTTCAACAATACCTGCATCAACAACTAAAATACCATCGGTTACATTTAGTGATTTACACTTAGCCGTATCGGTAGTATTAATAATAGGGTTATTTGTAACAATAGGCACTACTGCATCTTTTGTTAAATCGGGCACTTGAGATGGTGACCAGTTTGAGGCTGTAAACCAATCGGTATTGGTTGCCCCCGTCCAAGTAACCGAAGTAACAGGCGGCCATACAATACTGCCCGGGTTTGTTGTGCTACCGTCGCCCTCGTCCTCATATATCTCACCACCAAGCAAACCGCTTATTGTTCCATCGAATGTAATTGTACCAACGGCATTAGCGCCTCTTTTGATATTATAATGTGTACCCACGGTAGGTGTGCCACCGTGATTGAATGTTACATCGGTAATATTATTTATTGCGCTAATATCGGTATCGATAAATAGGTAACGCTGCACGCCGTGATTTGTGCCTGTATATATATTTGACCAAATGCCGTATGAGAAATTGTTTGTGGCATCAACCGTAGCACCGCTTTTTACATACAGCCCGCTATCGGCCAAATACTGAAAATGATAATATTTTGCCTTAATGGTTGCCCCAGATTCAATAGTGATATCATAGGCATACCTATTTGATGCCCGTGTAACCGTTGCATGGTTTCCTTCAGCACCTATTACCGATAATACACCGCCCGACTGAACAACAACGCTTGCAGTATCGTCGTAACAATCAATCAACAGGTTTGCGCCGGCATCAACATCAAGCACCCCTCCGTTTTGTATTATGTGTTGCTCTCCGGCAGGCTCTCCGGCATCATTGTTGCCGAGCTGTAAGTTTTTGCCATTTAAGTCAAGCGTTGCGCCATTGCCAATTGTCAAATCTTCGGTAAAAACGGCATCGTCGGTAAGGGTATAAGTCCTTGTATGCGTACTGTCTTGATTAAACATTACATTATAAAATGAATACCCGTTTGATTTTATTGTTTTTGGATTGGTGTCGTAACTCTCAAAATAGACAGTTCCTTCGTGCGAACGGAAATAGCCGCTATTTGACCAATTGCCATGAACATACATTGGGAATGCATTAGGACTAACATCGCCAGGCCTAAAATAAGCACCTCCGTTAATTGTTACATCGCCAACCCAAACTGTATCTGTCAAAATTTTCCACCCTCCGGTTGAAAATGACAAACCACTTGCCACCATTTTTGGTATATACTGGGTACCATTTCTGTCAAAATTGACAACTGCATTTGTGGCATGCAATGAGTCAACAGTAACATCTTCAAACTCAATATTAACCGATGAAAAGGTATGGGTTAATGCACCTAAATCAACTTCGGTTGTATCTTGAATACGGAAAGTGCCATTGCCTACATTTATACCATGATTAGAAAATGTTTTAGTGTTTCCATTGGTAAACAGCACCCCGTAAAAATCATTTTTTGCACCGGGGTCGATTGTTTGGGCATCGCCATTAACAATTACGGTATTTCTGATATGCCTGAAATAGCCGTTGTTTGTAAAACTGCCACCGGAGAATTCCATATCGTAAACCACATACATCGTGTCGTTAGCTCCAACCGTAAGGTTGCCTTTAACTTGCGTTACGGTTTCGTTAAATGTTTTTTGTCCTGTTGAACCGTTTAAAACCAAATTGTTGAATTTCAATGTATCGTTACCTGCATAATTAACAAGTGTTTGTGTGGTTCCATCCAAGGTTATGGTATTTGACGGATGGTAATTTCTTAAATCAATGAATGAGCCCGACAAGTTAATATTATATCCCGAATCAATAAGCACGGGGTTGTTGTAGTACATCCTAAAATTACCATTAACATCTAAATTGCCATCGAGCGATAGTGTGTCGGTAGTATTGGTATAGATATTAAGGTTACCGTAATCAATTGTACCACCATTTGTATAAATAGTCTGTTTGCCTAAACCCCTGTACCATACAAACGATTTTGGGTGTAAAACATATGTGTCAAAACCTGTTGGTATGCCAGGATTATCGGTTAATGCATTGTTATTGGACAGTACATAAGTGTATATACGAGAATTATCTCCGATAGAAAAAATTTTGCCACTACTACCACAAGTTATTTTATGGGTTCGCATATTAAGGTTTGTACCCGACTCAAATGTCATATTTCCATTAACCTGAATGGTATCGTATAAAGTTACCCAGCCTGTACCCGATTTAGTGAAATTATTAAAAATATGGATATAAGGATCGATACCTACACCCCCGCCATTAAAAATAACCGAACCGGTACCCCAGTTTATTTGAGGCGTTTCGGCAAAGCGAAAATCGAGGTAACCACCTATTGTTAAGGTGTGATTATTCATATCGAACGTTGTTAATGAATCATAAACGACACAATAGTTTGTTACCGTAAAATCTGCCAAGACAGTTTTTGTGTTTACGTTATCATTATCATCGGGGTGAATAGCCCTAAGTCTTAAATTATAATATGTTGTAGGATAAATAAATTGGTTTGTGTCTGAATAGTAATCGACATACCCTTCGGTAATACTTATAGTCTCAAAATTATCTGGAAAATTATTTTCACCACGCACATAAAGCGTACCGCCTGTCATTGTAAAAGTATTTGAGCCGCCCTCGCCGGTAATATATGAATCTTCAAAAAGATATGTGTTCGACCCTTGCTGGTTTATTAAATTGCCTTTTACAACAATTGTATCGTAAACATATTTAGTACCATTACCCTGAAACGTCAAGTTGTTAAAAATAGTAGAATCGTGGGCTGCATTTTGTAGATAACTGCCTCCCGTGCCGTTAAAAATTACAGTTCCATCGCCTGTTTGTGTAAAACCGTTTTTGCCTTCATAATTATTAAAACGCCCGCCTATGTATATAAATTTCTCGCCTCCATCAACATTTGAGCCTGAATTAATTATAAAGTAACGACTAATCTCAATATTTTTTGTAATTTGTTTTGTTGCTGCATTTGATGTATATAAATCATAAAATGATCCACCTGAGATTGTTTGGTTTCCACCTGAGCTTTTATCAAAAGTAACCCTACCCGTACCTGAATCAAATGTGCCGCCATTAACCTCCCAGTTACCGCCAACGGTTATCCTTTTATTCGATGCCGACAGTGTTCCACTAAGGATAGATATATTATTGTCGATATCGATATTTGCACCAAGCACTACCGAGGTGGAGATAGTATCGCAAGCTATTATGAAGTTATAGAAACTGCTTCCGCTGTTTATTGTATGATACCCACCTGTTGGGTTAAATTTAATTGTTCCCACGCTGTGCGGATTGTATGTTCCTTGGTTCGAAAAATTACCGCCTACCCTTAAAGTGTCGGCCGCATTAATCTGCTCTAAGGTATTCCCGCTGTTTATAGTCAAGTTGTCAAGAATTGTCAAGTCGCCACCGTTTAATGACAGTGTAATTGCGCTTGAGCCAGCAATATCAACCCTATTGGCACTATCGTTTGCCGTTGATATAACAACAGAATAAGCTCCGGCAACGGTTGAATTGTCAAGATATACATTGTCGCTTGAGGTGGGGACTCCATTTGGGTTCCAGTTATTTGCGTCGTTCCAATTAGTTGTGCCGGCGTCACCATCCCATGTAATCCTGCCTGGGTTTGTCCAATTAATTAAATTGCCTACATCATTTTCATGGTCGGCTCCTGCAAATGTTCCTGTTGCATTAGAGAAAGTAATTACACCCGTACCGGAAGTTCTTTGAGCATTGTAGGTTGGTCCATTGTTAAAACCAACCTCGGTTGATGTAAGTCCTGCCCCAAGGTTAACCCCACTTATTGTAAGGTAAGCCGTGCCTGCTCCGCCCGTAAACGTTCCGTATGATAGATTATTTGTAGCATCTATTGAGCCATCTTGAATTTCAATGCCATTGCCTTGTGTGTTACTAATCAAATAGTATTTTGCATGAAACTCTGAAGATGAACCTGTTTGAAGATATTCAAAGTTTCCTGTTCTTGAAGTAAGGGTTGCCGGTGCACCTCTACCTCCAACTATTTTGAAAATACCCCCATAATTCTTTAAAGTATCACCATTGTTTATTTTTAAAACTGCCACCGAGTCTATTTCAAGAGTACCACCATTCTGAATAATAACCTCCCCTGTATTCATTTCAAGGGTTTGGTGATTTAAATTAAATTTTCCGTTGGCAATCCTCATGTTACCACCTTGGCTATAAACCAAATCACCGGTTAATTTATATGTTACTGTTGCACCTCCATCAATAACAATTGTATCTTGCACAACATATAAATCGCCAAAATTAATTTCATGCGTACCTGAAGGACCGTCAAAAACAATTTTGTTATGGGTTGCATCGGAGTTTTGATAATAATAAGCACCATTGTTTATTAAGCTACCTCCTATATAAACATCGTTATAATAGGTATAAAAACGCGATGATGATTCGCTATTCAAAGTAAAATTCCTTAACACCTTCAAATTATTACTGCTTGTAGGGTAAAGTCGGGTGTATGATGAAGAATTGTTGACGTTAAGGTTGTAGAACTGTTTTCCTGCCCCTATTCCGCCGGTTTCGATATTTGAATAACCGCCAACAAAATTTACCGTTCCGTTTCTGCACTCAAAATACCCACTACCATCTCCTTCGTTATTATACCAATGCTCCTCAACCGAAATGCTATAATTGGTTGCACTTACATCAAGGGTGTCGCCCTGTTCGATTTTTAGCCAGCCCGAACATGATATATTGCCACCCAACGTTTTTACCCCCGTACCGTCAATATCCAAATCATGAAACGAAGAGCTGCCTATTGTTTGTGCCGCCCCGTCGAAAATAACAACGCCAGAACTCTCAAAACTTCCGGTATTAGTCCAGTCGCCTGCCACGTTAAGCGTATGTCCATAACCATAAAGCGTTGCGCTATTTATAAAAACATCGCCGTTAAAATCGAAATCATTTTCATATAACCGCTTAATACCGCTATTTTTAAATTCAATATCGTAATATTCTGTCGATGAGTTGTAATTCCTAATAAGTTGATCCTCAGAATCGCCGTTAAAAACAAGTTTACCATTGTTATGCGTAAATGTACAGCCTGTATAAATATACCAATCGCCTCCAATATTCAAGGTATTGCCGTTTAAGTCAAAATCTCCGTTGTCTTGTGTAAAAATAAAATTCCTCTTAACATCAATGTTGCTATTGGCAGTAAGTGTTTTGCTTGCCCCCGTTTTGTTTATATAGATATCGCCAAACATGTTTGAGGTATTGACACTGATTGTTTGATTAACATTTGTACCATCAAAAACTGTGCGCCCGTTTGTTTGCGAAAAGGTGCCGGTACCGGAGTTGTTCCAATTGCCACCAAGGTAAATATACCTGTTATCGGCATTAACAGTAATGTCATTATTAATAGTAACGTTATCAACGACATCAAGCGTGCCATCAATATATTTTGTTCCCGATCCGCCAAAAATAACATTTCCAAAAGTAGATGCGCTAACTGTTTGGTCGGCTCCGTCAAACGTTGTTGACCCGGTCATATTTGTATAAGCAATTGCCAATTCCCAATTGCCTGCTACGGTAAAATCATTACCATCGTCAACCAAAACAGGAGAGTAACCCATTGACTTAACTTCGCCATCAATATTCAAATTACCTTGGGCGGTTTTATTTCCGTTTCCCCAAAGCTCGATAGTACCGTAATGCCCTGCGGGGATTTTTTGTGCTACACCATTACCGTTAAACCTTATTGTTGATGAATTATTCAGCGTTAAAGTAAAATTAGTAGCTATATTATCGAAATTATCGGCTCCATTAGTATAAACCCTAACATTTGCACCAACAGAAAAAGTTTGCCCTGCGCCACTATTAGTTATTTCGTTATCGAATATTTCAAGAATCAAATAATTTGCGCTGCTGCCTGCATTTGTTACCGAGAAATTTCCCGTAAGGGTTATATCGCTTTGAATCCTTTTAGTGCGTATTGCCGTTGGAGCTGAATTTGTAATTGTTAAATTGTTGAATGTATAAGAAGCACCTGCAACACCAGCTGCGTTTATATACTGGTTCTCATCGGGGCCGTCTAATGTAAAAGTACCGCCCGAGCAGGTAATTGAGTTTATACTGTTATAATTGTAGATATGCCCCTCAAGCGTGTGGTTATAACTTCCTAAGTTTAATGTTACCGTATCGCTTGCAGCATTTGAACCATACAAATATAGATAGTCATCAATATCAAGCGATCCATTTGCCGTTTTTGTGCCGTACCTTAAAAATAACCTTCCGTAATTAATGCCACCCTCAATGGTTTGATCCATAACACCATCATACCTTGTTGTCGATAAATCTTCAAAAGTATAAGTACCAAACCCTGTCGGGAAACTTTGCGGTCCGCGAATGTATAGTGTTGTGTTATCTTTAACAAGTAGAATATCGTCTGCCCCTGTGCCCTGCAACATTGCAGTATCGTTAATAACAAGGTAGCCTGAATTTATAGTAAAATCATTATCAACTACCATTGTGTCACCTGCCATAATATACGAGTACCCATCAACAATAATTTCTGCTGTACCCATCGAGAATTTATTATCTCCACTTATGTCATCTCTAAACGTACCACCGTTTAGGTAAACCGTTCCGGTAAAATTCCACGTACCACCTAAATTAAACCCGTTTTTAAAAGTTATGGTACTTGCTGCTGCAACATCGGCATTGGCATAAACATAACAGTAGTCGTCCATTACCATATTACCAACAATGGTTTTTAAATCGCCATCGTCATCGGTATTTTGGAAATAAACTCTGTCAAATTCACAATCGTCGGTTACTGTTATCGTTTGTGCGTCGGTTCCGAAAAAATACAGGTATCCGTCGGTTGCCTCATATTTACTTCCGGCATTAACCGTAAAATCTCCGTTTGCCGTAATAGTTGACGATGTTGTAACTTTTGTGTTACCTTCAATAACAAAATTCCCGTTTACGGTTATATTATCACCTATTGATGCAATGCCTCCATTTTTAAAGGTAATATTATTAAAAACCGCAGTTGTTGTTATTGACTGAACAAGCGTGGCATCCATTTCAATAGTACCTGTGCTTGTCATAGCCCCACTGCCATTCTCTGTCCAGTTGCCTGCAACGGTGTGGGTTAAAGCCCCTGCTGCAAATGTTGCGCCGGTTTCAATGGTTAAAGTACCATCAATATTAAGAGCAACAGATGCTGTAATTGTGCCTGTTTTAATTGTAAGGTTGTTAAAATTAGGGGTATTGCCTGTTATGCTAAAAGTTCCGTCGAGTATTGTGTTTACAACTTGACTTGAGTTGTTGCGAAGGTTAATAGTTCCATTATTGGTTAATGTACCCTCAATTTGCATATTATGTGTTGCACCAAAAGCACCAACATTAACTGTTGCACCACTGGCAACGGTAAAAGTGCCTTGCACAATAACCCAATGTGCAGTAGCATCGTTGCCAAATGTTAATGTTCCTGACGTTCCGCCTCCAACTGTAATACCTAAACAATTTATTGAATCGTTAATTGTTATTGTATGCCCATCTTGAATTATAAATTTATTTGAGGCATCCTTATAAAATGTTAGTCCCGAAGCATCAGTACCACTTCCGTTAGATGCAGTATTCCAATTGCTTGCAACCGTAAAATTTGCACTTCCTTTTGAATAATAATCAATAGCAAATAATGATGTTGCCGAAAAAAACAGAACAAATAACATTACTACCTTTAAAATCCTTGTTTTTCTTTTGTAAAAATTCATAATACAGTATTTAAAATTCATTGGGCTTTTAAGTACCTAAAAATACCTAAAAATGGCATAAAGGTTTCCACAATCACTAATAATTTGATAAACTGCTAAATAACTGGATAAATAACACTTTTTTACAGATTAAAAAAGTTGATAAATGTACAAAAAAAACTAAACCGCAAACATTTTTATAAACATAATTGGTTTTTTTACATTTCTAATGTATAAAAATCATTGAAATTGAATTTTGTTTGTGTATTTTTATGCACTAATTTTTTAATATTACCTTAAATCTGCAAGTTGTAGTGTAAATTGCTGGTTTAAAGATAATTATAATAATAAAACGAAATATTTTAAAAAAGGACTCACACCGTAACTATCAAGCATTGTTTGGTTGACAGTTATTAATTTATTAGCAGGTTACAGTTTAAGTAATATTTTACATATAGATACTCTATTTTTATTTTTAACGTGTTTATTTTCAATAATATAAAGAATTTTAATAATTAACTTTCCGTAAATACGGAATAGGCTCTGCATTATGCAGGTTAACTAAAAAAATATTTTATTATGAGAAATTATATTTTAATTGTTTTGGTATTGTTTGCAACAACCAATGTATTTTCGCAAAAAAATAGTAATAAAAATGACAATTGTGCCAATAGCGGGTTAAACATAACTTTGGAGTCTGAAAAAATCAATTCGGAACAACTCCTTGACAATTTCATAAACATGCCCATTTACAAAATATATTTAAAGAATGGCGATAATGAAGCTATTGAGATTGGACCATCAAAAGACGATTTAATGAAAATTTTTGGCGGCAAAAACGGCGATAAGGGGTACTACTGTCTAAACGATTTGGCAGGACTTAACTTTGCAGCCATACAAGCCCTGAATGAAAAAACCAATAACTTGCAAAATACCCTTTCAGCTTTAGAGGCTATGCAAAACATGATGAATGGACAAACTGCTGATTTTATGGAATTACAAAACCAATTAATTGAATTATCGGGCGTAATTGAAGAATTAAAACAAAAAAACATAGAATTGGAAAACACTATTAATGATTTAAGGGGCGAAATAAAAAAATAACATTTTTAATAATTCGTACCCCTATTTTTTAATAGGCTTAAAACAATATATTAATAGTTGCCGGCAGGTGTTCAGATTATAAAAAAGACTGCCCAAACAGTTCAGGCTGACCCTCATAGCATAGCTTGATGTGGGTTTAACAACAATATTTTGATATGGCAAAAAAAGAGAAACAAGATTGGAAAGACAGGTTAAATGTGGTTTATTCAACAAATAAAGAGTTTGAATATGAGCATAATGCTGAAGATGAGGACGAAACCCTACAACCAAACAAACAGAACTTAAAAGTTAGCATCGACCGCAAAAAGCGAAAAGGCAAATCAGTTACGCTTATTGAGGGGTTTGTTGGTACCGAAGATGATTTAAAAAGCCTTGCAAAAACACTTAAAACAAAGTGCGGCGTAGGAGGTTCGGCAAAAGATAGCGAAATAATTATACAAGGGGAGTTTAAACAAAAGATTGCCGATATTTTAACCAATTTGGGCTATAAGGTTAAACTTGTAGGAGGAAGATAAAATTACTGAGCTAAGGCAAAAATAGTCGGGGCAACCTTATACTGAAATAACACAAAAAAATAATCTGAACTAATGCACTAAATGGACAAAGAGTTAATAATTGCAATAACAACACATAGAAAATTCGGCCCTGTTATTTTTGGCTATATTATAACCCCCGCCACCGGCAACACTTTTTATTCAACAATTGAAAGGGCTAACAACGTAAACATAAAAGAGATTGACAACTGCACAGATGCTGCAATAAACATTGTTAAAAACATTTCGGAATACGACGACAGCTACATTGCAAACCTGTTTACCAAAAAAAAAGAGGATGCCCGTGCATTTATCAAAAATGTTGACTCCGATTTTGTCGAAAAACGCATAAGGCCGCATATCGAAAAAAGGCTGCATAAAATAATATGGCTGTTGCCGGAATCAAAAATCCGCGTTTTTTATAAAGACATTAAATATGCAGGTATTTATGATGCCGATAAAATTGAGATTGCAGGGGCAAATGCCAAAGCGGTTTTTAATTTTAACCGTACCGATAATGGTATTGAGTATTTCCTGAATATTCGCTACAAAGACAAAACAGTATCGCTAAAAAACAAAAAACATATTGTGCTTACACAAAACCCCTGCACAATAATGCTCGATGGCAACTTATACAGCTTCAAAAATATTGATAGCAAAAAGCTGCAACCATTTTTTAAGAAAGATTTTATCAGCATTCCCAAACAGACGGAAAAAGCATATTTCGAAAAGTTTATACTAAACACTATAATACAGTATAAGGTTAATGCTAAAGGTTTTGATATAATAGAGACCAAGCCCCGTCCTAAAACTTTTTTATATCTGCAAAACGACATAAAAGGCCTGCCCGTTTTATTGCTGAAGTATCAATATGGGCAACAGGTTATTTTGCCAAACAACCATATAAAAAAGTTTGTAACACTGCAAAACGAAAACAACAACTACACGTTTACAAAAACAGAACGCGATTTTGAATACGAGAAAATTCTTGCTAATAAGCTTATAAACAGTATGTTAACCACAAACGGCTCAATCCACTATTACCCATCGGGTATTAATGAGGTTAATGATACCGACAAACTGTTTTTTACAATAAATTGGCTTAATAAAAACCTAAATAAACTAACTGCACTCGGCATTGAGATAAAACAGCTTTTTTTTCAAAAAAAATATCTGCTAAACCCTATCGGCTCAAACATAAGCATACAAAAATCAAACGACTGGTTCGATGTTAAAGGCACTGTACAGCTTGGCAGTTTTACAATTCAGTTTTTAAAGCTCCGCAACCATATAAAAAATAATAAACGAGAGTTTGAACTACCCGACGGCAGCATTGCCATATTGCCCATTGAGTGGTTTGCAAAGTATAAAAGGCTGTTTGTTTTGGGCGAAACCGTTGATAACGGCATTAGGCTCAATAATTTTCATTTTGGCTTAATTGACGAAAAACAAAAAGGGATTGACACCAGCGGGTTTGAACAGTTAAAAGAGCTTTTTGAGGGAAAATTCAAAGAGGACTTGCCTATACCTGCAAAGCTAAATGCAGAACTTCGCCCTTACCAACTTACCGGATACAACTGGATGTCGCAACTAAGCAAAAACGGCTTTGGCGCCTGCCTTGCCGACGATATGGGATTGGGCAAAACACTTCAGGCATTAACACTTTTGTTAAATGCAAGCAATATTGAAGTTGATGAGCCCATTACCCCCAAAAATATTGAACCTGCACAAATTGACCTGTTCAATCAACCAAAAGAAATTGCTTTTAAAGGTAAAATGGCGCCAACCAGTCTAATAATCATGCCAACATCGTTAGTTTATAACTGGCAAAACGAAATTAAAAAGTTTACGCCAACACTAAAAACAATAATACATACGGGTATTAACCGCACAAAAAACATATGGGATTTTAAAAACTTTGATATCGTTTTAACAACCTATGGCGTAATACGCAACGACTACGAGCTATTGAAAGATTTTCCGTTCCACTATGTAATTTTAGACGAGAGCCAAGCCATAAAAAACTCAACATCAAAAGCATACAAGGCAGTAATTAAACTAAAAGCAACAAACCGCTTGGCTATAACCGGAACCCCTGTCGAAAACAGCTTGACCGACTTATGGAGCCAGATTAATTTTATTAACCCCGGGCTACTCGGCAACTTCGCCTTTTTTAAAAACGAATTTGTTACCCCCATCGAAAAAAACAACGACGAGGAGCCGGGCGAAAAACTCAAATCGCTAATACACCCGTTTATTTTACGACGCACCAAAAACCAAGTAGCAAAAGAACTTCCCCCAAAAACCGAACAAGTGCGCTATTGCAATATGGGCGAACAACAAAAAAAGATTTACGAAAAAGAGAAATCGGCAGTACGGAACTCTATTTTGGAAAGCATGGAGGGCAAAGTCAAAGAAAAAACAGGGTTTATGGTACTGCAAGCCCTTACAAAACTTAGGCAGCTGGCAAACCACCCAACGCTAATCGGCTTTGACGAGGAATCGGGCAAATTTGACGAAGTTACGCGGGTACTCGAAAATATTATTGCCGAAAAGCATAAAGTGTTGATATTTAGCTCATTCACAAAACACCTTGCTCTATATGAAAATTTCCTTTCTGAAAACAAACTGCAATATTCCATACTTACCGGAAAAACCACAAACCGCCAAAAGGTTATTAACGAATTTCAAGACAACCCCGAAAACCATGTATTCCTTATATCGTTAAAAGCAGGTGGCGTTGGGCTAAACCTTACTGCCGCCGATTATGTTTTTATACTCGACCCGTGGTGGAACCCCGCAGCCGAAAATCAGGCAATAAACCGTGCACACCGCATTGGGCAAGACAAAAAAGTATTTGTTTACAGGTTTATCACATCCGATAGCATAGAGGAAAAAATTGTGCGGCTGCAAGAGAAAAAATCAGAGCTTGCCGATATTTTTATCAACTCGAACAACCCGTTTAAAGCCCTATCTGCCGAAAAAATAAAAGAGCTGTTTGCTTAATCAACAGGTTGTTAGATTTCTTTTAGAAGTTCAATATATTTTTCCGGTAAAACTTCTATTTCTCTAAGAATTTGACGTATTAATGACCGTCCTATTACTTGATTCCCATGATGTGGTAATGTAGTATATCTGCCATCTATATGACGGTAAAATACATGACTGCCTTTTTGTCGTTTCTTTTCAAAACCTAGAAAAAACAGAAGATTCTCTAAAATTTTTACTTTTACAATCGGTAATTTGGTACTCATACTGCAGCTGATATTTGTTGAAAACCCACAAATTCAGGAAGTTCATTTAATTCATCTTCTTTTAATTCCTCCAAGCAAAGTTGTACTACTTCTTGTAAATTTTTGTATAACTCATCTAATGTTACTGCCTGCGAATGAGCACCGGGTAACTCTGGAATAATACCAATATATTGACCTATTTCATTATCTTTGATAATTTCGGCCGTAAATTTATAACTCTTCATAATTTCCATTGTTTTATCTCTTACAAATTTAACGATTAATATTCACTTTCTGTTTAATTATAACGGATAAAATTTTCAAGACTGCTTGGCTTTAGACACAAAACAATAAAGCATTAAAACAATTAAACATCTACCATATTATCAACAAATACTCACCAATATATCTATATATCTACATATTGTAATATCTTGATATTCAAGCATATTGAATGTTTTCTGAAAAATAAAATATATATTTACCACACAAAAAACATTTAAACTTATAATCTTATGGACAAAGAAAACAACTACCACATCAGTTTTTTTAAACCCACTACTGATAGATCAAAGTACAACCGCAATATGGTGCTTTGGTTGGTAAGTATTTGGGCTGTTGCTATTTTTGGCTTTCATTTTCTTTTGAGGGCTATTGAAAAGCCAACCCCCGAACCTCAGTTAATAGCTTTTAACCAAGTATGGGGCAATGTAAAATCGGGCAATGCAACTACCGCCGAAATTACCAAATTTGCACAAGCAACCCTTCATGTTGCCGGAAAAATATTTATATCAACCGAGCATAGGGCAGCCTTAGACAATGGCATTACTTGGGCTACATTGCAACTTGCCGATTCGGCACAAAAAGTTGCCATTACCCAAGCATTAATAAGTTTTGAAAATATAGCAAAAAATACCAACTCATTTGCAGATGAAAATTACATTGAGGCAAAATTAAAACTTGGCGCCCTATCACAATCGGTTTTAAACCTCAACCCTAATGATATTCTTGCCAAAATACTGCCGCTTGAGCTATGCTCGTCGGGTATCGAGGCAATTACCGAAAACAACATGGCTGTTATTGAAACATGCATGCCTCATTACACAACCCACAACCGCTCGGTACTTACCGATACAAAATTCCTCGGTTTCCCGTTCCACTATTTTTATACTGCTGTATTTTTGCTAATCCTATTTATAGGCTTATGCTGGAGGTATTGTCTAAAAGTAGATAAATACAACAAAAAAATGGGGATTGTTGAATAATTAACAACCAATTGGTAAAATAGATATTGAGGCGGGCAAACAAAAGAATATTGTAAATGCCTGCCAAAACAGCAAACTATAAAACATAAAAAAAATGAAAAAAATAATACTTCCACTTATAATGTTAGGGTTGCCTGCCATATTAAATGCAGCAACAGGGGCTATTGAGCTCGAAGGCGGGTTTAAAGTTGGACCTGCTATTATACTAATTACAATACTATGCCTTTTTATATTGGTGGGTATAGTTTTTCGTGCCAAAGACACAACCGATTTTTATGCAGCAGGCCGAAGCATATCGCGTACAGGCTCGGGACTGGCAATTGCCTCAAACTGGATGAGCGCAGCCTCGTTCCTTGGAATGGCAGCACTAATGTACGGTTCGGGCTATCACGGCTTGGCTTATGTTGTTGGCTGGACAGGCGGCTATGTGCTGCTGCTGATTTTAATGGCAGGGCAAATCAGGAAATACGGAAAATATACCGCCGCCGATTTTATTGGCGACAGGTTCTATTCGCAATCGTTGCGTGCCACAGGTGCAATAATTGCCATTCTAATATCAATATCATATTGTGTTGGCCAGTTTGCCGGCATAGGGCTTATGTTTCAATGGATATTAGGGCTTGACTATGCTTGGGCGGTAATTATTGGTGGTACTGTAGTTCTCTCATACACATTGATATCGGGTATGCTGGGTGTTACAAAAAATATGCAAATTCAGTATATTATAATAATCATCTCATTCTTAATACCACTTTTTATACTTACCTATAAATTCGACTATTTTTGGGTATTGCCCCAAATAGGTTATGGTTCGGTAGTATCCGATATTACCAACGGTATTCCTGCGGTATCGGAGTTGGCAAATACAATGGGGCACGATTTTGCAATAACGGCCTCGCCCGAATATTCAATGCCTTGGGATATTGCAACAGGCAAAACATTTTTTCAATGGATGGCAATAGCATTTTCGCTTATGATTGGCACAGCAGGACTGCCACACGTAATACAACGCTTTTACGTAGTGCCAAAAGCCAGCGACGCACGCTGGTCGGTAGTTTGGGGGCTGTTTTTTATATGCATACTTTATTGGAGCGCACCCATTTACTCTGCTTTTGGCAAAATACTATCAGCTAACCCCGAGGTCGGAAAACTATCGAAAGACGCCATTGTGGTTTATACCGCCCAGCTTGGCAACGTTCACCCGCTAATTGTAGGGCTGCTTGCCGCAGGAGGAGTTTCGGCAGCGTTCTCAACCGTTTCGGGACTATTGGTTGCTGGGGCTTCGGCATTTTCGCACGATTTATATGTAAAAGTAATAAACCCGCAGGCGTCGCCAAGCAGGCAATTAATGATGGCACGCTTAGGCACTGTTTTAATGGCCATTATTGTTACAATGATTGCTTTGTTAAAATTAGCACTTATAAGCCAGTTGGTTGCAGTTGCCTTCTCTTTAGCAGGATGCACAATATTCCCGCTGTTTTTATTGGGCATATGGTGGAGCGGCTCAAACCGCCAAGGCGCCATTGCCGGACTAATAGCAGGTGGTTTGGTGTCAATTATATCAATTACCTATTTTATTTGCGGAAAACTTGGTGTTGCATTGCCTCTCAACGAATTTATAACATATTATTTGGGTGCTTGGTATTTTGCATGGATTGGCGCACCGCTGGCAATCTTAACAAATATTATAGTCTCGAAACTTACACCCGAAACACCTATTGAGATTCGCAAATTTTTAATTGAGAAAGTTCATAGTTAACATCTTTTTCCCGTTTTTTCAGAGTTACGGTGTGAGTTATTGATTTAAAGATATTTATAATAATAAAATATGAGACTTTCAAAAAAACTCACACCGTAACTATCAAGTATTTAACTCTGACAGTTGCGGAATTAAGGTAATATAAAAAATGATGCAAGAAGCACCTTTTATTCAACAAAATTAAGATATTTGCATCACAATTTTTATACAAATTATTCAGATTTGAATAACTCAAAATATTAAACGAATGAATTTATTAAATAATCCAAAAAGGGCACTCATAATAATAATGGGTGCCCTTTTTTTAATCGGCTTCGGCATAGCCAATTTTTATTACAGCTTGGCAAACAGCTCGGTTGACCCGAGGGTGATTGAAGCCCGCGAGCTATACAGCAAATACGACAGCTATACCGAGAACAGTAACTTCAAAGGAATATTCAATTTGCTCGATTCTATCGAAAATATATATAATTCTATTGAGCATTATTCCAACTCTTTTGAGGTAGGCGTACTATACAACAACAGGGCGGCCGCATACCTGTCGATGGCAATATATTTTAAAAACAACAGCCTAAGCCTAAACGGAAAAACAACACTTACAAAAGACACACTGCTTGTTTTGGCAGAAAATGCCGCATTGCAAAGCATAAAAATATATGAAAATTGGTTAGGCAACTTTTCAAACCTACCCGATTCAATTATTAAAGTTAAAGTAAAATATAACTTTTTAAACGGGCTTAACGGCTATTCCCCAAAAGAGAATGATAGGTTTATTTCAAAAAGGGTATCTGAAATAAAAGACGCCCAACTTGAAACCCCGCGACGGCTTTCGGTAGCATATACCAATTTAGGAACGATTAACCGGCATATGGAGAATTATGACAAAACCATAAAATACTATGAAAAAGCCATTGAGCTGTGGGACAGAAACCTTACCGCACAAAACAATTTGAATAAACTATTGGACAGGCCACTAAAAAAACAGAATATGCTACAAAAGCTGTTTCCGCCCGATAAAGAAAAATAGCTTACACCCAAATTGAGCTAAGCGTGAAATAAAAAACAACCCTCAACCGCTAAATATTTAGCCTGCAATATTCAGGTTAAAATCATTTTTCTATCAATACATTGACATTTTTACAATAAAAAATAGGATTACCCATTTAAGTCGTATTTTAATTTACAAAGGGCACTATCTATACCAAATACAAATCACACAATTAAGACTTTGATAACTAAATGGGTAACTCTATAAAAATTGATTTAAAAAGTAGAATATATCCAGAACGCAATTAATGAGATTTATTAAGTTTTACAAATTCTATTTAGCTTGCCTTCTAAATTCAGCCAAAATAACAGCATTGGCAATACCAACATTTAACGATTCCATTGCAGTGGAATCAATAGGGAAATTCGGTATGCGTATTTTAATGTCAATTAATTTCTGTATAGGTTCCGAAATCCCCTTCGATTCGTTTCCCAAAACAATCAAACCACTGTTATTCAGTTTCGAGGAATAAATATTTTCGCCATCTAACAATGCCCCATAAACCTGCAGGTTGCTGTTTTTTGTTTTTTCAATAACCTCTGTCAAATCGCAATAAACAATATTTGTTCTAAAAATAGCCCCCATAGTTGCCTGAATAACCTTTGGGTTAAAAGTGTCAACAGTATTGTGCGAGCAAAAAATATTTTTAACGCCAAACCAGTTTGCAGTACGTATTATAGTGCCAAGGTTTCCGGGGTCTTGAATATTATCAAGGGCAATATTTAACGAGGTAAACAAACTTTGTTCAATTATATATTTGGGAATTTCAGCAATAGCAACTACTTGGTTTGGCGTTTTTAGGCTGCTGATTTTTTTAAGCTCTCGTTCTGTAATTTCATCAAATGGGCATCTATTTTTTATTTTTTCAATATTTTGAGAAATAAAATCGGGTAGAGCAAACAGTTCAACAATTTTAAAATTACTCTCAATTAATTCCACAACCATTTTTTCGCCTTCAACAATAAAACAGCCGTTTTGCTGCCTGTTTTTTTTAATATCAAGCGACCTTATATACTTAATTTTATTCTGCGTAAGCATAAATTCAATTTTTAAACAAAAGTATAAAACTATTTTATTTTATATTTTATAAACAAAACTTTACCCAATTGGTGCAAAAGATTATTATGGATATTTATATTTGTGCTTTATTTATTCAATTTTTAAATTGTTTTGTTGAAATTTATTTTAAAAAAAGGCATATTATATGTTGCAATTATTATAGTTGCAATTAATCTATTTGGCTGTAAGGCTACACGGTTGGTTGAGCCGGGCGATTATCTTTTGCAAAAAAATACTATTGAGATTGACAATGGCTCTATAAATAAAAAGGAGCTTGAATCGTATTATCGGCAGCTTCCGAACAAAAGGTTTCTTTTAATATTCAAATTTCATTTGGCAACATATAATTTTTCAAAATTAGGGAAAGAGCGGAAATGGAAAAAATGGCTGCGTAGGGTAATAGGCGAAGAACCTTCAATTTACGACTCTGTTTTGGTGGAGCGTACAAAAGAGCAGTTTATCAAATTTTTGAAAAACGAAGCATATTATGATGTCGATGTTGATTATAATATTCTGTTAAAAAATAAAAAAGCGTGGATAGACTACAAAATAGTTACTTCAACCCCGGTAATAATAAACAAGGTTTTTTATGAAATAGAAGACACTGTTTTGCAGCCAATAATTCTTCACGATACGGTTAGTACAAACCTAATTCCGGGCAACCGGATGACAGTAAAAGCCCTTGAGGGCGAAAGAAGGAGGATTGTAACACAATTGCGCGATAGCGGATATTTTGAGTTTAAACCCGATTATATAAGGTATAAAGTTGACACCTTTCATAAAAAGGCAAATATTACGCTTATCTTAAAAAAAGCATTAAAGCAAGATAAACTTAATAACCTGAAAGAGGTTTCGCATAAAAAATATTGGATTAACAATGTCTATTTTTTGCCTAATTTTCATCCCCAAAAAGCTATACGCAACCGAAAGAAGTATTTTAGCACGTTTGACACAACTTACTATAACGGGTATGGTTTTATATACTCCGGTGGTATAAATATTAAACCCAAGGTTATACTTAAGGCCAATACCATAATTCATGGCGAGTTATATAATTTCACAAAAGTTAATAGAACATCAAAGTATTTGAATTCGCTTAAACTGTTTAGGCTAAATAATATTAATTTTTACAGCGAGCCCAACAACGACTCTTTAATAAACTGCGTAGTTCAGCTTACTCCGTCGGTTTACCAAAATTATTCGGTTAACTTTGAAACAACCAATACACAAGGCAATTTTGGCATTGGCGGTTATTTTAATTACCGGCACAAAAATTTATTTAAAGGTGCTGAGATATTTAATATCAAAATATCGGGTTCGTTGCAGCGCCAATCGGAAACACAAAGTTCCGATGCTTTTAATATAGTTGAATATGGAGCAGAGGCAGGTTTAGAAACCCCGTCGTTTATTTTGCCATTTAAAATGGAGCGTTTTTATAAAAAGTATAACCCGAAAACATTTTTCTCGGTTTCGTATAATTTTCAAGACAGACCCGATTACAAACGATCTATTTATAATGCCAGTATGGGTTATCATTGGTATGGGTTAAGGGCAATTAAGCATATTTTTAGTCCTATTGATATTAGCTCGGTTGACGTAAACGGCACTCAACAATTTCTTGACTCAATTAAAGGAACCTATCTTGAAAATAGTTATAAAGACTACCTAATTGCAGGCGGAAATTACAGTATGATTTTTCAAAACAAAGCAAAAAACGCTTATAAAAGTTACAGCTATTGTCGTTGGAATATTAGTGCTGCCGGCAACCTGCTTCATTTTATCCATAAAAACCTTGGTTTTAGAGACACGGTTCAGGGGGGATATTATACTATGCTCGATTTGCAATATGCACAGTATATTTTAACCGATATTGACTACCGCTATAATTATTATATAAGTAAATACAATTCATTAATATCGAGGGCATTTGCAGGGGTGGCTTTCCCCTATGGAAATGCTACTGCCATCCCTTTTGTTAAACAATATTATGCAGGTGGCGCCGAGGGTATTCGTGCATGGCACCCAAAAGATTTAGGCCCCGGAACATACAGAATAGCCGATTCGATAAGCTCATATCCAAACCAAACTGCTGATGTAAAAATAGAATTTAATTTAGAATACAGATACAGTCTAAATAAAAGTTGGAAAGGAGCGCTTTTTATCGATGTGGGAAATATATGGTCAATAAGCGATGACGATGAGCGCCCGGGGGCAGTATTCAAATTCAAAGATTTTTATAAACAATTGGCAGTAGGTACCGGATTCGGAATACGCTATGATATGGATTTTGCCGTATTTAGATTTGATTGGGGTATAAAGGTTCACGACCCTGCATTGGTTGGAAAAGAGAGTTGGGTTTTGTTTAATAAACCTTTTGATATCAATAATGATATAATTTGGCATTTTGCGGTAGGTTATCCTTTTTAAATGGTTATACCGGAATCTGCAAAACCTATTTCGCTTTAGCGAATTAGTGGTAGATGCTTTTTAATTTTTAATTAAAACATTATTATGCAAATTGAACGCGATAGTTTTACAAGTAAGTTTGGTGTAATTGCAGCAGCAGCTGGTTCAGCCATTGGCTTAGGCAATATCTGGAAGTTCCCTTATATAGCAGGTGAAAATGGTGGAGGAGTTTTTCTTGTTGTTTACCTTGTTTTTATTGCACTAATTGGAATACCTGTAATGATGTCGGAGTTTATTATTGGGCGCAAAGCACAACAAAATGTTTTTGGTGCTTTCAGGTCGTTATCAAAATCGGGGTTTTGGCAAATAATTGGCGTAATGGGGGTTTTGGCCGCCTTTTTTATATTGTCGTTTTATGGTACGGTTGCCAGTTGGACTATCGAATATTTATTGTTGGCTGTTAAAAATAGTTTTGCCGGAAAAAATGCTGACCAAATAGGCGAAATGTTTACAGTATTTAGCACAGGCACTTATAAACCTGTTATTTATCAAATTGTATTTATGGCACTTACCGCCTTAATAGTTATGGGCGGAATAAAAAAGGGCATCGAAAAATATACAAAAATACTGATGCCATTATTAATTGTTATTATAATATATCTTGATATAACCGCAATAGCCTTAAAAGGTGGGAGCGAAGGTTTGCGTTTTCTTTTTAACCCCGATTTCACAAAACTGACGCCACACCTGTTTATTGTGGCGCTGGGGCATGCATTTTTTACTTTAAGCCTCGGTATGGGGGTGTTAATGACATATGCATCATATTTTAATAAAGACACAAATATTACAGGCACAAGTATTAGCGTAGCTGTTGCCGATACAGTTATAGCAATACTTGCCGGAGTGGCTATATTTCCGGCTGTTTTTGCTTTTAACACACAGCCTACCGAAGGCCCAGGTTTGGTTTTTGTTACCCTGCCAAATATTTTTGAACTAATACCGGGGGGCTATATCTTCTCTATCCTATTTTTCTTGTTGCTTGGGGTTGCGGCGTTAACATCTTCAATATCAATACTTGAGGTGGTTGTGGCTTACCTGTCTGAGGAGAAAAATATTACTCGAACAAAAGCAACAATTATTGCAGCGTCAACTATTACGGTATCCGGTATTTTATGTACATTGTCAATAGGACCACTTAAAAACTTTTTGCTCTTAGGGTACAATATTTTCGATTTGTTAGATTTTATTGCGTCAAACATACTGTTGCCACTTGGCGGTATGCTTATTTCAATATTTGTAGGCTGGAAATTAGATAAAAGTATTGTAATTGATGAATTGTCAAATTACGGGACTATCCGCATCATGTTTTTTAGGATATTTCTTTTTTCGGTACGTTATCTTGCACCCATTGCAATCTTTTTTGTATTTTTATATGGCATAGGTTTATTTAGTTTTTAAAATGTATGAAAAACACAAATAACCTTGCAGTATTTTTGTATTAAACAATTCTTGGTTTATCTGTGAAAAAGTTTATTAAAGAGTATTTTAACTATTCAATAAAAGAGCGTCGTGGTATATTAATATTGATTATACTAATAGTTGTGGTTTTTATTATTCCAACAATTATTAATAATTATTCTAAAGATACCAATTTGGATATTACTGAATTTGAAGCACAACTAAATCGCTTTGAATCAAATAATACAATTGCAGATAAAAAGCAGCATACTACCTCTATAAAATATTTTAATTTTGATCCAAACACAATTACAAAATCCAATTTGCTAAAATTGGGATTATCGAATCAGCAGGCACAAACACTAATTAACTATCGAAATGCCGGAGGTGTATTTATAAAACCTATTGATTTAAAAAAAATATATTCTATTGATAATAAAATGTATGAAAAATTATATCCGTTTATTGAGATTAATAAAAATGCATCGAATAAAACAATAGGTAAACTATCAAAATTAAAAAAAACTGAGCTAAAAACTGCAAGTTCAACCAAAGTTAACAACGAACCAATAATACAGGTTGAATTAAATACAGCCGACAGCATCGATTTGATAAAACTTAATGGGATTGGCCCAAAATTGGCAAAAAGAATTGTAAGTTATCGAAATTTTCTTGGAGGCTATTACAAAGTTGAGCAGTTACACGAAGTATATGGTTTAAAAGTTGAAACATATAATATAATAAAAAATAGTATCAGTATCGATACTGCATTTATCCAAAAAATTGATTTAAACTCCATTGAATTCAAATCATTAAACAAGCACCCGTACATAACATACACCAACACTAAATCAATTTTGAAATACCGTAAACTAATGGGGCGCTTTAAGTCAAAAACCGAATTATTACAAAATCATTTAGTTGATAGTGCCACATATAATAAAATAAAGCATTATATCCGTTACTAATAATCTATATATCCGAAGCAACTTGCAACCCGCAACCTACAAAACCGCTAACTCAATTTATGCAACAACTTATATTTTAATTTGAATAGTATTTTTGCTTTTTTTAATTTGATTTGTTGGTGTATTTTTATAACTTTATTGGCAGATAAATTTTTTTATAAAAAATATTCAATAAAAATTTGTTAATGTATATCAATGTTCTAAATTTGCAGCCTCATAATTCTGAATGTTAAATTTTAAGTAATATGATTGTAATACCAGTAAAAGAAGGTGAAAATATAGACAGAGCTTTAAAAAAGTTTAAGAGAAAGTTTGAAAAAACCGGTGTAATTAAAGAGCTAAGATCAAGGCAAGTTTACAAAAAACCGTCGGTTGTCAAGCGTGAAGAGATGATTAAAGCCGTTTACATTCAACAGCTGCAGAACGAAGAGGAAGCAAATTAGTATTTGCCAATCATTTGATATACGGGCAACTATTAGCCTATGTATATTGATTCATTTATTAGGTATCTCGCTAACGAGAAAAGATATTCAAAACATACAATACGCTCTTACAAAAGTGATTTAGAGCAATTTGTAAGTTTTTGTAGCAAAATTGATTCAAATTTTAATCCAGTTGCAGGTGATCATAAAATCATTCGCAAGTGGATTATTTTTTTATTAGAGAATGGCAATACCCCCCGCTCTGTAAACAGAAAAATTACCACACTAAAAACTTTTTATAAATTCTTGTATCGCGATGGGATAATTGAAAATATACCTACCGATAAAGTGGTATTACCAAAAATGAGCAAAAGGCTACCTCATTTTGTAAGTAAATCATCAATGGACATGCTTTTTGACCAGTTTGTTTTCCCCACAACTTTTGAGGGGGTTCGCGACCGTACAATAATGTTAATGTTTTATAGTACCGGAATGCGGTTAAGCGAGCTGGTTAATCTAACAACTCAAAATATTGATTTAAAGGCAGGGCAATTAAAAGTTCTCGGAAAACGCAATAAAGAGCGAATAATTCCGTTTGGAATTGAACTCAGCAAAGAAATTGAAAACTATTTGAACCAACGCAGCTTAATGTCCATAAATCATAATATAGTATTTATTACAGTTGACGGAAATAAGGCATACGATAAATTGGTTTACCGAATTGTAAACAAATATTTGAGTAGCGTAACCACGCTTGAAAAAAGAAGCCCTCATATTTTGCGGCACACTTTTGCAACACAAATGTTAAATAATGGCGCCGATATTAATGCTATAAAAGAGTTGCTCGGGCATTCAAATTTGTCGGCCACACAAATATATACGCACACAACCTTTGAGAAATTGAAAAAAGTTTATAACCAAGCTCATCCGCGAGCTTAAAAATGGAGGTAACTATGAATATAAAAATTCACTCATTACGATTTGATGCAGATGTTAAGTTAGAAAACTTTGTTGAAAGCAAAGTAAGTAAGCTTGATCAGTTTTATGACAATATAATAGGTGCAGAAGTTACACTTCGATTAGACAAGTCTGAGGATGCAGGGAACAAAGTGGCTGAAATAAAAATATTGATTCCACGAAACGACCTGTTCTCAAAAAAACAAGCAAAATCATTTGAAGAGGCTGTTGATATGGCCACAGAAGCTTTAACACGGCAATTGAAAAAAACAAAAGAAAAACAACGGAATAAAAAGCCTGAATAAAAAATATAAAATGCTCCTGTTTAAGGGGCATTTTTTAAATATTTCCAGCACCTATAAATAGGTATTATATATAATAAATACATGTCAAAGTTTTATCTGTATTTTTAGCTAAAAAAAGATTTTTTGCAAATGACAAAAAAAATAAAATTATTTTTGTGTATTTAAAAAAATATTTTCCTACATTTGCCAACCGTTTTGAGAAGTAGATATTATGTTCTTAAAATATTGCCGATGTAGCTCAGTTGGTCAGAGCAGCTGATTTGTAATCAGCAGGCCGTGGGTTCGAATCCCTCCATCGGCTCGCTAATTATTCATTAGGAGTAATTTATGACCTGTTAGGATTATAAAAATTGTTTTTTAAACCTAATATAAAGTTCTTTTAATAACTATTTGGGGAGATACCAAAGTGGCCAACTGGGACAGACTGTAACTCTGTTGTCGT